>NZ_CP114542.1:2765000-2973988 GCF_027271155.1 Brevundimonas subvibrioides | reverse complement strand
CGTCCGTCACCACCCCAGAAATCCAGCCAGAACCCGCGATCGATCGATCGCGGGCCACGCCGGGAGGGCCTGGACCCGGGGACGCGTTCTCCTGTCCCGAAAAGCATGCGCTTTCGGACGGGGGCGACCTCGCGGACAGACGTCTCCCGCCGGCGCGGGGGTTCGCCCCCGCTCCGTCTTCATCCGTGTGGGGATGGAAGTGCGTTACAGCCCAAAACTTACGCCGGGCGGGGCGGGGGTCAACGCTGATTCGCAGCCGATTCGCGAACTAAATTGTTTGACTCCGCTAAAGGTAAATCCCGCTTGAGAAAATCCCGGTTTCGCCCGTTCGGCGAGTGTGGATTCCCTTGAAATAACTTATCCGGACACGGCGAAACGGCGAGTCAGCTGGTGCTCACTCGCCGTTGAAATCGTTTGTTTTTCGTGTGTCAGACCCGTGACGGAGCCCGCGATCGCCTGGATCAGGCGGCCGACATTTTCTTCAGCTGGGCATGCAGGCGAGACACCTTGCGCGAGCCCGTATTCTTGTGAACCACGCCCTTGGTGACGGCGCGCATCAGCTCGGACTGGGCCTCGACGAAAGCGCCCCTGGCGGCCTCGGCGTCGCCACCCGTCACGGCTTCCTGAAACTTGCGCAGGAAGGTGCGGACGCGGGTGCGGCGCGACTTGTTCACTTCGGTACGCGCGGCGATCTTGCGGATCGCTTTCTTGGCGCCGGGATTGTTGGCCATCGTCAGAACCTATCAACGGAAACGCCGCGGACACCCCGTCCACGGCGCGGAAATCTTCAAGAGCGGGCGACTATAGCGGAAGGGGCCTGTGGGGTCAACGAAGAGTCTGGGGCAGGGAGGCAATAGGCATTAGGGATTAGGGATTAGGGATTAGGGATTAGGGATTAGGGAGTAGGGAAGCGCGCCGACGGCGGCCTCCCAGGCTTGGCTTTTGCCTTCTACTGCCTACTGCCTAATCCCTCAATTCCCCCTGAACACCGGCTTTCGCTTCTCGACGAAGGCGGCCATGCCTTCCTTCTGGTCCTCGAAGGCGAACAGGCTGTGGAACAGGCGGCGTTCGAACTGGACCCCCTGCGTCAGGGTCGTCTCCAGCGCCGCATTGACCATCTCCTTGTTGGCCATGACGGCGAGGGGACTCTGGGAGGCGATCTTCGCGGCGATCTTGCGCACTTCGTCCATCAGGGTCTCGTGCGGGACCACCCGCGAGGCCAGGCCGGCACGCTCCGCCTCGGCCGCATCCATCATCCGCGCGGTCAGGACCATGTCCATGGCCTTGGCCTTGCCGACCAGACGGGTCAGCCGCTGGGACCCGCCGATGCCGGGGGCGACGCCCAGATTGATCTCCGGCTGGCCGAACTTCGCCCGGTCCGAGGCCACGATGAAGTCGCACAGCATGGCCAGCTCGCACCCGCCGCCCAGGGCAAAGCCGTTGACGGCGGCGATGATCGGCTTCCTGAACCGGGTGATCCGGTCGTGGCCCAGGGCGAAATAATTGCCCGTATACATCCGGGCATAGGACTGGTCCGCCATCTCCTTGATGTCGGCCCCGGCGGCGAAGGCCTTTTCCCCCGATCCGGTCAGGATCAGGCAGCGGACCGTGTCGTCATGCTCGACCGCGTCGAGAAAGGCCGCCAGATCGGCGAACAGGGCCGCGTTCAGCGCGTTCAGCGCCTCGGGCCGGTTCAGGGTGACCACTGCATAGCCGTCGGCGTGCCGCTCGATCAGCAGGTTCGCATAGGTGTCGGTCATGGGGGCCTTTCGTCTATCAGAACGCCTTGGGCAGACCGGCGTCCTTGAGGGTTCCGTTGGCGGTATGGCGCGAGCGGATATCGCCGTCGACCGTGAAACGCTCGCCGTTGAGCGGACTTTCCCAGACCTCGTGGTCACCACGACCCTGACGGACCAATCGACAGCCGTTCTGGAGCAGGATGGCCTTCACCTCGCGGGTGTAGCCGCTCACGCGGCCAGGCTCAGCCTGACCCGTGTTCCCGCATGGGCGATGACCTCGACAGGCGTATCCATGAGTGCCGCGTCTGACGGGTCCGTGCCCAACAGATCCTGAATGGCGACCGGGATGCGCTCGACCAGTGCCTCCAGCGTCGGCGCCTCTATGCGAAGGCCGTGAACGTCGCTGGATTCGATGATCCATACGCCCGCCTCGACGTCGAATGCAGCCTTCACGACGATCACCCGGTTCATGGGTCTTTTCTGTGCCGCACGGGATCGACTGTCAACGCGAGGCTCACCCCTCCCACTGGAACACCTCGGTGATCTCCACCCCGAAGGCGTCGGCGATGCGAAAGGCGGCCTCCAGACTGGGCGACTACAGTCCTCAATACACCTCACACTGTGTCGGAGCTATCCGACCTCAATGCGCCACGTGCGGCGTGATGATGCCCAGGGGCAGGGTGGTCACGTTCTTGACGCCGCGCGTGACGATATGGCTCTCGCAGTCCGAGACGATGCCGAGCGTCAAGAGCTTGTCGCGCAGGAATTTGTCGAAGGCGTGCATGTCGGAGGTGATGATGCGCAACACATAGTCCTCGCGCCCGGTGATGGTCGCGCACTGGACCACCTCCGGCCAGGTGGCGACGGCGGCCTCGAAGATGTCGAGGTTCTCGCGGGAGGGCAGCATCAGCTTGACGATGGCATAGACCTCGAAATCCAGGCCCAGCAGGGCGGCATCCAGAAGCGTGACCCGCTTGCGGATGAGGCCGCTATCCTCCAGTCTCTTGATCCGACGCCAGCATGGCGAGGCCGACAGGCCCACGCGCTCGGCCACATCCGCGACGGACAGTCCGGCGTCCTGTTGCAGGATGTCGAGAATTCGAGCGTCGATGGGATCCAGTTCGTCGGCCAATGCGTTTCTCCATTTATAGTTATTGAGCAATAAATAACCCCAAAACCGCTTGACGCAAGGCGAAAATAGGCGAGCCTTGATTTCACACCCATGCTATCCAGCCGCCAACAGGACGCGGTCGGATCAACCGGACGGCAGGATGGAATGACCAGGAACACTCAACCGCTGTCATTGCGCGTGCCCGAGCCCACGGGTCGTCCCGGCGATGCGCCGGATTTCAGCCACCTGAAGCTGGATGTCGCCGGCGCGGTCGATCGGCCGCCGGTCGAGGCGCGACCGGTACAGATGCTGGACCTGGCCTTCCGCCTGATCCGGGTGCTGGACGACGAGGGCCAGGCCGTCGGGCCCTGGAACCCGCGTCTGGATGCCGGGACGTTGAAGAAGGGTCTGAAGGCGATGATCCTGACCCGCGCCTTCGACGACCGGATGCACCGGGCCCACCGCCAGGGCAAGACCAGCTTCTATATGAAGTGCACGGGCGAGGAGGCCATCGCGGTCGCCCAGGGCATGATCCTGAGCCGCGAGGATATGGGCTTTCCCACCTATCGCCAGCAGGGGCTTCTGATCGCGCGCGGCTATCCGCTGGTCGACATGATGAACCAGATCTATTCGAACGCCGCCGACCCCATCAAGGGCCGCCAGCTGCCGATCATGTATTCGGCGAAGGACTATGGCTTCTTCACCATCAGCGGCAATCTGGGCACGCAGGTGCCCCAGGCCGTCGGCTGGGCCATGGCCAGCGCCTACAAGGGCGACGACAAGATCGCCATCACCTGGATCGGCGACGGGGCGACGGCGGAGGGCGACTTCCACAACGCCCTGACGTTCGCCTCGGTCTATCGGGCGCCGGTGATCCTGAACGTCGTCAACAACCAGTGGGCCATCAGCTCCTTCATGGGCATCGCCGGAGGGCTGGAGACCACCTTCGCGTCCAAGGCCATCGGCTATGGCCTGCCGGCGCTGCGGGTCGACGGCAACGACTTCCTGGCCGTCTGGGCGGCGACCCAGTGGGCCGAGGAACGCGCCCGGTCGAACCAGGGTGCCACGGTGATCGAGCTGTTCACCTATCGCGGTGCGCCCCACTCGACCTCCGACGACCCCAGCCGCTATCGCCCGGGCGACGAGCACGACAAATGGCCGCTGGGTGATCCGGTCGCGCGGCTGAAACAGCATCTGATCGCCCTGGGCGAATGGTCCGACGAGGCCCAGGCCGAGGCGGAGGCCGAGGCCGTGGCCCAGGTCCGCGCGGCGGGCAGGGAGGCCGAGGCCATCGGCACGCTCGGCCAGTCGCGCCCCAGCGTGAAGATGATGTTCGAGGAGGTCTTCGCCACCGAAGACTGGCGTCTGACCGAACAACGCCGGGAGGTGGGGGTATGAGCGAGACCTGTACCGACGCCGATCAGCATGACGGCATCGCTCCCGACATGGTCGATCAGGCGGAGGCCCCGGCCCCGGTCGCACCCGACGGTGGCATCGTGCCCATGAACATGATCCAGGCGCTGAACTCGGCCCTGCACGTCAAGATGGCCGAAGACCCGAATGTGCTCAGCTTCGGGGAGGACACGGGCTATTTCGGCGGGGTCTTCCGCGTGACCGACCAGCTGCAGCAGAAGCACGGCCTGACGCGCAGCTTCGATACGCCGATCAGCGAATGCGGCCTGGTCGCCGCCGCCATCGGCATGGGGGCCTATGGCCTGCGCCCGGTGGTCGAGATCCAGTTCGCCGACTACATCTATCCGGCCTATGACCAGATCGTCTCCGAAGCGGCCAAGATGCGCTATCGCTCGGGCGGGCAGTTCACCGCGCCGATCGTGGTGCGCAGCCCCTATGGCGGCGGTATCTTCGGCGGCCAGACCCACAGTCAGAGCCCCGAGAGCCTGTTCACCCATATCGCCGGGCTGAAGGTCGTCATTCCGTCCAACCCCCATGACGCCAAGGGCCTGCTGACCGCCGCGATCGAGGACGACGATCCGGTCATCTTCCTGGAGCCCAAGCGGCTCTACAACGGCCCCTTCGACGGCTGGCACAAAAACCCGGTCAGCCCGTGGAAGGCGCAGGCCTCCGCCCAGGTGCCGACCGGCAAATACACCGTGCCGCTGGGCAAGGCGGCGGTGGTCCGGGAGGGGTCCGACGTCACCATCCTGTGCTACGGCACCATGGTCTGGGTCAGCTTGGCCGGGGCCGAGCACGCGGGCGTGGACGCCGAGGTCATCGACCTGCGCACCCTCGTCCCGCTCGACATCGAAACCATCGAGGCCAGCGTGAAGAAGACCGGCCGCTGCGTGATCGTGCACGAGGCACCAAAAACGTCCGGGTACGGAGCAGAGCTGTCGGCCCTGGTCCAGGAACGCTGCTTCTATCACCTGGAAGCCCCGATCGGCCGCGTCGCCGGCTGGGACACCCCCTATCCGCACGCCTTCGAGTGGGAGTATTTCCCGGGGCCGGAACGGGTCGCCACGGCGCTGAAAGCCGTGATGAGCGGGGGAGCCCGCTGATGGGACGCTATGTCTTCAAACTGCCCGATGTGGGCGAGGGCACCGCCGAGGCCGAACTGGTCGGCTGGCACGTCAAGGTCGGGGACCGCGTCGAGGAGGACCAGATCCTCGCCGACATCATGACCGACAAGGCGACGGTGGAGCTGACCTCGCCGGTATCGGGCGTGGTCACCGCCCTGCACGGCGAGCCCGGCGTGATGTCGCCGGTCGGCTCGGCCCTGGTGGAGTTCGAGGTCGAGGGGGCGGGGAATGCCGACTCTTCTCCCTTCCCCCTCGAGGGGGGAAGGGCCGGGGATGGGGGTGGAGGCACGGCCTCCGAGGTGACCCCGCAAGACTCCGACGGAGTCTCCGTGGCCGATGCCGAGCAGCCTGCCTCCACCCCCTCCCAACCCTCCCCCTTCGAGGGGGAGGGCTCTCATGCCGTCGGCAACTACGTCTTCAAGCTTCCTGACGTCGGCGAGGGCACGGCCGAGGCCGAGCTGGTTGCCTGGCACGTCGCGGTCGGCGATGCGGTCGAGGAGGACCAGCTGCTGGCCGAGGTCATGACCGACAAGGCGACCGTCGAACTGACCTCGCCGGTCGCCGGCACGGTCGCGGCCCTGCATGGCACGGCCGGTCAGTCCGTGCCCGTCGGCGGACCTCTGGTCAGTTTCGACGTCGAGGGGGCGGGCAATGTGCTTGAGAACCCCTCCGTCTCTCCGCTTCGCTCCGAGCCTGAGGACGGCTCGTATACGAGCCGCCCGCAGCCCCCCGCTTCGCGCGGGGAGGAGACCGCCGCCGCATCGTCTCCTCCCCGTTCCGAAGGAATGGGGAGGGGGACCGCCCGCCCCTTGGCGGGGGGTGGAGGGGTTGTTGCTGCGGCCCCGGTCCGTACCCCCCAGACCCCCGGTGTCCGCCCCTTGGCGTCGCCCGCCGTGCGCCAGCGCGCCCGCGAACTGGGCCTGGAGCTCCAGTTCGTGCCGGGCTCGGGGCCCGCCGGCCGTATCGAACATGCCGACCTGGACGCCTTCGTCGCCCACGGAGCGCGCGGACCGTCCGAACACGGAACATCACTGTCCTCGACCTATGCCAAGGCCGAGGGCACGACCGAGGTCCGCATCATCGGCCTGCGCCGCAAGATCGCGGAGAAGATGGCCGAGAGCGTCCGGCGCATTCCCCACATCACCTATGTGGAGGAGATCGACGTCACGGCGCTGGAGGAGCTTCGCGCCCACCTGAACGCCCAGGCGAAGACGACGGGCAAGGCCAGGCTGAACGTCCTGCCCTTCCTCGCCCGCGCCCTCGTCGTGGCCCTGCGCGACCAGCCGCAGATCAACGCCACCTATGACGACGAGGCGGGGGTCCTGACCCAGCACGCCGCCGTGCATCTGGGCATCGCCGCCCAGACGCCGAATGGCCTGATGGTGCCGGTCGTCCGCCATGCGGAATCGCTGGATCCCTACGCCACCGCCGCCGAGATCGCCCGCGTCTCCGGCGCGGCGAAGGACGGTTCGGCGAAACGCGAGGAACTATCCGGCTCGACCATCACCATCACCTCGCTGGGGACCTTGGGCGGCGTGGTCCACACGCCCATCATCAACCACCCCGAGGTGGCCATCGTCGGCCCGAACAAGATCGAGGACCGGGTGGTGGTCCGGAACGGCCAGATGGTCGTGCGCAAGATGATGAACCTGTCCTCCAGCTTCGATCATCGCATCGTGGATGGGCATGACGCGGCTGTGTTCGTGCAACGGATCAAGGGCCTGCTGGAGCATCCCGCGACGTTGTGGATGGGGTAGTTCGTGCTCGCCAGCCCGAGTGAGCATATGATATACTGCTTGTATATCAAGGAGGCTGAGATGCGTATCCTGGTGGATGCCAATGAGGAGCAGGTCGCTGCGCTGGACGCCCTGGCCAAACGCGAGAAGCGCCCCCGCGCGGCCGTGATCCGCGCCGCGATCGACGATTACGTCGCGCGCAACAAGCGTCAGGCGGTCAAGGACGGTTTCGGTCTTTGGGGCCAGGGCGGCGAAGACGGGCTTGCTTATCAGGAACGACTGCGTAGCGAATGGTGAAGGCGCTGTTCGACACCAATATCCTGATCGATCATCTGAACGCCGCGCCGGAGGCCGATGCCGAGATCGATCGGTACGATGACCGCGCGATCAGCATCATTACCTGGATCGAGGTCATGGCGGGTGCCGATGCCGAGCTGGCCGACCCAACCCGGACCTATCTCGATGGATATTCGATCGTTGCTCTTGATGACCCGATCGCGGAGCGCGCGGCGTCGATACGCCAGTCTCGCCGCATGAAGCTGCCTGACGCCATCATCTGGGCGACCGCACAGACGACGGGTCGTCTGCTGGTCACCCGCAACACCAAGGATTTTCCGGCTGACGATCCGGGGGTCCGGGCACCCTATGTTCTCTAGATTGAAACGACGTTGACCCAGACCCTCAAAACCAAAGTCCTGATCATCGGTGCCGGCACCGGCGGCTATGTCGCGGGGATCCGCTGCGGCCAGCTTGGCCTTGATACCGTGCTGGTCGATGGCGGGGACGGGCTGGGCGGGACCTGCCTGAACGTCGGCTGTATTCCGTCCAAGGCCATCATCCATGCGGCGGGCAAGTTCGAGACGGTGGCCAAGGCGGCCGGGGACGGGACCCTGGGGATCACGGCGGCCTCGCCGGCCATCGACCTGAGCCAGACCGTGGCGTGGAAGGACGGGATCGTCCGCAAGCTGAACGCCGGGGTGGCGGCCCTGCTGAAGAAGGCGAAGGTCAGGGTCATCAAGGGCTGGGCGACCTTTGCCGACGCCAAGACCTGCCGTGTCGAGACCGACGATGGGCCGATCACCATCACGGCCGAGCACGTCATCCTGGCCACCGGCTCCGAGCCGGTCGAACTGCCTTTCCTGCCGTTCGGCGGCGACGTCATCTCCTCGACCGAGGCCCTGTCGCTGGATGCGGTGCCCGGCAGGCTGGTCGTCGTCGGGGGTGGCTATATCGGGCTGGAGCTGGGCATCGCCTATCGCAAGCTGGGGGCTGAGGTCGCCATCGTCGAGATGGCCGAGCGCATCCTGCCGCTCTACGACAAGGCCCTGACCGACCCGGTGATGAAATGGCTGACCGACCACGGGGTGGAGCTGCACCTCGGGGCACGCGCCGGCGGCTTCGGCGACGGGAAGCTGTCGATCACCACGAAGGATGGCGAGCCGGTCCAGCTGGACGCCGACAAGGTGCTGGTCACCGTGGGCCGTCGTCCACGCACACAGGGCTGGGGTCTGGACAACATGGGCGTGGCCATGGCCGGGCCGTTCGTGAAGATCGACGACCGCTGCGCCACCAGCATGAAGAACGTCTGGGCCGTCGGCGACCTGACCGGCGAGCCCATGCTGGCCCACAAGGGTTCGGCGCAAGGGGAAGTCGTGGCCGAGATCATCGCGGGTCACGACAAGCGCTTCGACCCCGTCACCATCGCCGCCGTGTGCTTTACAGAGCCGGAGATCGTCTCGGCGGGTCTGGGGCCGCTCGATGTCGCGGGTCGGGACGATGTGATCACGGCCGTCTTCCCTCTGGCCGCCATCGGCCGGGCGCTCGCCATCGAGGCGGGCGAGGACGGCGGCTTCGTGCGCGTGCTGGCGTCGAAGTCGGACCACCGGCTGCTGGGCGTCCAGGCCGTCGGCCAGCACGTCGCCGAACTGTCCAACAGCTTCGCCCAGATGCTGGAGATGGGCGCGGTGCTGGAAGACGTCGCCGGGGTCATCCACGTCCACCCGACGCTCGGCGAGGCCTTCCATGAGGCGAGCCTGCGGGCGCTGGGCCACGCAATACACATTTAGGGGCGGCTACCGCGCGCGCCGCGGGCGCTCGCGGCTTGAGCCGCAGCTCACTGCCTACTGCCTACTGCCTCGTCCCTCCCCCCTTGCATCCCGCACCCCGTCCGCGCATCTGACCGCCCATGACCGATCTCGCCTCTACCCGCCCCAGCGGCCTGCCGACGCCGCGCCACTATGCGGGCATCAACTGGATCGGGGTGCAGACGCTGTATCTGAGGGAGGTCCGCCGCTTCTGGAAGGTGGGGGCCCAGACGGTCGCCGCGCCGGTGGTGACGACGCTGCTCTATATGCTGGTGTTCGTCGTGGCGCTGAAGGGCGCGCGGCCGCCGCTGCACGGCACGCCCTTCGCCGAGTTCGTGGCCCCCGGCCTGATCATGATGGCGATGCTGAACAACGCCTTCGCCAATGCCAGCTCCAGCCTGATCCAGGCCAAGATCATGGGCACCTCGACCGACTTTCTGACCCCGCCACTCAGCCCGCTGGAGCTGACCATCGGCTTCTCGCTGGGTGCCGCCACGCGGGGCCTGGCGGTCGGTCTGGTCACGGCGGTCTGCGTCCTGCCGTTCGCCCGGCTGGGTGTCTACAACATCGCAGCCATCGTCTGGTTCGGCCTGATCGCCTCCCTGCTGATGGGGATGGTCGGGGTGCTGGCGGGCCTGTGGTCCGAGAAGTTCGATCACCTGTCTGCGGTCCAGAACTTCGTCGTCATGCCCATGACCTTCCTGTCGGGCACCTTCTATCTGGTCGAGAACCTGCCCGAGCCCTTCGCCAGCATCAGCCACTGGAACCCCTTCTTCTATCTGATCGACGGCTTCCGCTACGGCTTCATCGGCCATGCCGAGGGCAGTCTGTGGGTCGGGGTGATCATGAGCGCCGTGCTGACTGTGATGATGGCAGTGGCCTGCTGGCTGGTGTTCAGGTCCGGCTGGCGGCTGAAGAGCTGAGCGAGGCAGTCGGCAATAGGCAGTCGGCAATAGGCAGTCGGCAGTAGGGGCGCTGCGTCAGCAGCCTCCCGCCGCGTGGCGCACGATGATAGGCTGAGAAGCCCTGCTGCCTACTGCCTACTGCCTACTGCCTCACCCGGTGTTGACTCCCCTGCGCCCTCATCCGACAACCGCCGCTCCTGAAAAAGTCCCGTCGCACCCGCGCCGGGGCTTCGTTTCTTTTGGAGGTCTTCCGTGTCCGGTCATTTGATGGGTGTCTACAATCGCGCGCCGCTGGAAGTGGATCGCGGGCGAGGCGCGCGTCTGTGGGCGACGGACGGGACCGAGTATCTGGACTGCGTCCAGGGCATCTCGACCAACGGCCTGGGCCATGCCCATCCGGTGCTGGTCGAGGCGGTCAAGGCCCAGGCCGAGAAGCTGTGGCACGTGTCCAACATCTTCCGGATTCCGGGTCAGGAAGAGCTGGCTGACGCCCTGACCGAGGCCAGCTTCGCCGACGTGGTCTTCTTTACCAATTCGGGCACGGAAGCTGTCGAATGCGCGCTGAAGACGGCGCGGAAATACCACGCCGCCAACGGGAGCCCCGAGCGGATCGACATCTACGGCTTCGACGGGGCCTTCCACGGCCGGACCTACGGCGCCATCAACGCCGCCGCCAACCCCAGCTATACCGAGGGCTTCGGGCCCAAGATGCAGGGCTTCCACCAGCTGAAGTGGGGCGACCACGAGGCGCTGAAGGCCGCCATCGCCGAGCCCAACACCGCCGCCATCATCGTCGAGCCGGTGCAGGGCGAGGGCGGTTGCCGCGCCATGCCCGACGTCTGCCTGCGCGGGCTTCGCGAGCTGTGCGACCAGCACGGCGTGCTGATCATCTTCGACGAGGTCCAGTGCGGCATGGGCCGGTCGGGCAAGCTGTGGGCCCACGAATGGGCCGGCATGGCCCCGGATATCATGGCCGTGGCCAAGGCCCTGGGTGGCGGCTTCCCGATCGGGGCCTGCCTGGCGACCACCGAGGCGGCCAGGGGCATGACGGTGGGCGCGCACGGCTCGACCTTCGGCGGCAATCCCCTGGCCATGGCGGTCGGACTGGCGGCGTTCAACGCGATCAACACGCCCGAGATCCTGGGCAACGTCAACGAGATCGCCGGCTATCTGAAGCAGCAGCTGCACGGCCTGAAAGAGCGCTTCCCCGACGTGATCGAGGATGTGCGCGGCAAGGGGCTGCTGATCGGGTTGAAGCTCAAGCCCAACAATCGCGAGTTCATGGGCTGGGCGCGCGACGGACAGCATCTGCTGATCGCAGGTGGCGGCGACAACTGCGTGCGCATGCTGCCGCCGCTGAACCTGACGCTCGACGAGGCGCGCGACGCCGTCGAACGGCTGGAACGCACCTGCGAGGCGGCGCGGGGCAAGATGGCGGCCTAGATCGGGGGGTCAGGTTTCATCACAACGAGCACAACGATGCACGACGAACACAACGAGACCGAGGCGGTTTCGGCAGATGTGAATAGCGTCGGGCGTGCCGTGATGGATGCCGCTTTCGCGGTTCATCGTGAACTCGGTCCGGGCCTGCTCGAGTCGGTCTACGAGCATTGCCTGGCGCAGGACCTGACCCGCGCTGGCCTGTCCGTGGAGCGGCAGGTCGGCGTCCCCGTGGCCTACCAGGGAGAGCGGCTTGATGTCGGTTTCCGGCTTGACCTCCTCGTGGATCGGAAGGTGATCGTCGAGGTCAAGGCGATCGACACCCTGGCGTCGATCCATACGGCCCAGCTCCTGACCTACCTTCGCTTTTCCAAGGTGCGGCTGGGCTTCTTGATCAACTTCAATACGCTCAGACTGAAGGACGGCTTTCGCCGGCTTGTCCGTTGACCCCTTTCGATGATCTTGATCCGCGTTCGGTCGCGTCGTGTCCATTGTGTTCTTCGTTGTGCCCGTTGTGATGAACCTCCTTCCCCCGCACCCAGATTGGCATTCATGACCCGCCACTTCCTCGACATCCATCGGCTTGAAGCCGCCGATCTCCGCGCCATCCTCGACGACGCCCATGCGCGCAAGGCGGCCCGCAGGGGCAAGCCCCAGGGCTGGGTCGACGCCGATGCGCCCGCGAAGGATCGCGTTCTGGCGATGATCTTCGAGAAGAACTCGACCCGCACGCGGTTCAGCTTCGACGCCGCCATCCGCCAGCTGGGCGGGGCCTCGATCATCGCCAACGCCGGCGACATGCAGCTGGGGCGTGGCGAGCCGGTCGAGGACACCGCCCGGGTGTTGTCGCGGATGGTCGATGCGGTGATGATCCGCGCCAACAGCCATGAGGACGTCGAGCGGTTCGCCCGCGTCGCCACCGTGCCTGTCGTCAACGGCCTGACCGACCGCTCGCATCCCTGCCAGATCCTGGCCGACATCATGACGATCGAGGAACAGCGCGGCCCGATCGAGGGCCGGACGATCGCCTGGATCGGCGACGGCAACAACGTCTGCCACAGCTTCATGCACGCGGCCCCGAAGCTGGGCTTCCACCTGAACGTCGCCTGCCCGGCCGAGTATCACCCGGACCTGCACGACCTGGCCAGGGGCGGCAATGCCGTGACCCTGACCAGCGATCCGAAGGACGCCGTGCGCGGAGCCGACGTCGTGGTCACCGATACCTGGGTATCGATGGGGGACGGCGACTACGAGGCGCGCCTGCACGCCTTCGAGAGCTACACCGTCGATGAGGCCCTGATGGACCTGGCCGACCCGGACGCGGTCTTCCTGCACTGCCTGCCTGCCCACCGGGGCGAGGAGGTGACCGACGCCGTGATCGACGGGCCGCGCTCCCTGGTCTGGGACGAGGCCGAGAACCGCATCCACGCCCAGAAGGCCGTGCTGGCCTGGTGCTTCGCGGGTTAGGGTTCGCGAGGCGTTTTCTTCAGTCGGGCCGGGGCCTGAAGACTCCACGCCGTCTGGAGCAATCCGGCCAGTTCGGAGGGGTCCAGCGCATCCAGCCGGGCGAGCACGGCGGGATAGCCCCGGTAGTGATCGTCGTCGAAAAATCGGTCCGGGACCGTGGCGATCAGCATCTCCTTGGCGGTCAGATCGCAGCGGATGGCCACGACGCCGTCCACCGGTTCCCGGCGGCCCCTGGGCGTTGCGCGCGCCAGATAGGTCCAGCAAATCGCCTTCCTGCCGATCGCGAAGTCGACGCCTTCCCCGACGACCCCGGGCAGGGACAGCGCGATCCGGGCAAGGTCGTCGGGCGAGGCCATGTCAGCGAGGATGCTCCGAACCTGGGTCGCGTCAACAGACAAGGGGCGTCGCGCTCACGCAACGCCCCTGCAGCCGTCGGTGAGCGGCCGATCAACTATTGAAGATTCACGTTCGCCACGCCGCCGGCGTCGGGCAGGGTCTTCGTCAGGTTGGCTTTGGCGATCTCGAAGGCGAAGGTGAGCAGACCGCCGTCTGACACCCACACCCGGCCGTCGTCGCCGTCGAAGCGCAGGATGGTCAGGTGAGGATCGTCCTTGCCCTCGGGATACCAGGCGGCGAGGACCGGGTTCCAGTGGCGGTCGATGAGGGTGCGGTCCGGGCCGTGGACGGACAGTTCCCCGTGGATGCAGGCCCAGACCTTCTGGTCCTTCGATCCATAGTGGAACATGGCGTTCTGGCCGCCGCCGATCCCGGCATCCCGGGCCAGGTCGGTGTCGTCGCGGGTGAAGAACCAGATCGTGCCGGTCTCTTCCTCGCGGAAGGCGGTCATGGGCTGGGCGTGATAGCCGGCCTGGTCGAGGCCCAGCAGACCGGTGTTGGAGTCCTTCAGGGCCTTCCAGAAATGGTCCTTGGCTTCGTCGGCAGTCAGGGTCTTGTCGGACATCGCAGCGCTCCTTGGCGAATGGGTCGGCCGCAATAACCGCCCGGCTGCGACACCGTTCCCTCTGGCCCCGTGCGTCACGACGGCCGGGTGAAGCCCGCCAGCGCGCCCAGATGCACCAGCAGCAGGAAGGCCATCGCACCCGCCAGCAGCATGATGAACCGCCAGGGCACCATGCGCGGCCGCAGAAAATCGCTGGGCCGGGCCCCGCGCCAGCCCGCGAACATACAGACGATCAGGGCCGCCGCCAGCAGCCAGAGGGTAAGGGTCAGGGACACGCGCCGTCATGTGGGCGAGGCACCCCCCGTCGGCAAGCCAATCCCTTGCCGGAGGGTTGAACGTCACGACCGGTTGCCCCCGATCAGGCCTCCGATTTCGCTCTGGCGACCCCTGTCCACAGGAGAATGAACCTTCCGCTAGATGTTGGGGTTAACGATGCGTTTACACCCCGGATGTGGGCGATTAGCGTGACCCAATGGGTCGGGAGCCGAATCAGTGAGCGCAGCCGCCGCGCCGTGGAGCGTAAAGGGCATCGACCCGAAGGCGCGTGAGGTCGCCAAGGACCTGGCGCGCCGGTCCGGCATGACGCTGGGCGAATGGCTGAATACCATGATCATGGAGGACGGCGAGGACGATGCCGGCGTCCAGCCGCTGCCGCGCCGCCCGCACGCCTCGGAAATCTTCGAGCGCCGGGGCCGTTCGCGTCGGCTCGACGACGCCTATGAGGCCGAGGACCGGTCCTGGCGTGCCGGGTCCGACGATACCCTGCAGCGCGTCGCGGCGTCCGTCGATGCGATCGCCGCGCGTCTGGAAGCCGCAGAGCGCCGCTCGACGATCGCCATCCAGGGGGTCGATCAGGCCGTGTCCGGCCTGGTGCGGCGCATGGAGGCGCAGGACCAGCAGGCCGGTCAGTACGGCCGCCGGATCGACGACATCTCCGAGGAGCTGAAGGAAGGCCACCGCCGCCTGCGCGCCTTCGAGCGCGAGGTCGGGCCAAAGTCGGCCGAGACCCTGAGCAAGGTCGAACAGGCCCTGGGGACCCTGGCCGGGCGTCTTTATGACGTCGAGGAACGCCAGCGCACCGGGCTGATCGAGGCCCACCAGCGCCTGGACGGGTTCGGCAAGACCGACACTGCCGTCGCTGCCCTGACCAGCCGCCTTTACGACATCGAGGAGCGTCAGCGCGCGAATGGCCAGGCCCTGATCCAGCGGATCGAGGCCGTCGAGAAGGCCGCCGGTGCCGGAGCCGGAACCGAACTGCTGAACCAGGTCGGCCAGCGCCTGGACGCGGCCCAGAACCAGACGTCCCAGGCGCTGCGCAGTCTGGAGCGGTCCTTTGCCGGGCTGGACCAGCGTCTGCGCGCCGCCGAGACCCGCGTCGAGCCGGAAGGCCTGCGCGAGGCCGCGCGCTTCGAGAAACTGGCCGAGACCCTGTCGCGCCAGGTCGAGACCAACCGCACGGACATGATGCGGCGGCTGGAGACGGCCGAGAGCGAAGGCCGGATGACCCGGATCGAGGCCACCGTCCAGTCGCTGGGCGAACAGGCCAGCGCCGCCGAGCGACGCTCCGCCCAGGGAATCGAGGCCATGGGCCGCGAGGTCCTGCGCATCGCCCAGAACCTGGACAGCCGCGTCGACCGCATCGAGACGGTCGGCGACGCCCGTCTGGAGAAGTTCGAAGCCGCCCTGACCCGCACCCTGTCGGCGAAGATCGAACAGGACATGGGCCGCTATGGTCAGGCCGTCGAACAGCGGCTGACCCGTGCCGAAGACCAGCATTCGATCGCCCTGGAAAAGCTGGGCGTCGAGATCACCCGCATTTCCGACCGGCTGGCCGATCGCATCGCCCAGTCGGAACGCAAGTCCGCCCAGGCCCTCGAAGACATCAGTCGGCGCATGGTCGAGGGCTCGGACCGGATCGAGCAACGCTACGACCGCGCCTCGGGCGAACTGGCCGAGCGGATGCGGCTGTCCGAGGAGCGGACGGCCAGGCTGCTGGCCGAGGCCCGCGAGACCCTGGAACACCGTCTGGCCCAGCCGGTCGCGCCCGCGCCCTTGCCGGAGCCAGAGCCGGTCGCCTCCGAGTTCGCCCAGCCGGACTGGCGCGCCGCCGCCTTCCCGGACGACGGGTTCGACTCCGGGTCTGATGTCCCGGCCGATGGCTGGTCGATCGATCCCCTGGCCGCCGATCTGAAACCGTTCCCCCAGGGTCCGCAGGCCGCGGCGCCGGAAGAAATCTTCGACAGCCTGCCGCGCCGGTTCGAGCCGGTGGAAACGCAGGTCGCCTACGCCGACCCCGTGCAGGATGACCCGATGCAGGGCCAGACCGCCGCCTTCGCGGCGGGGCCGTTTGGCAGCTATGGCGGGGCCGATGTGTCCGACGCGCTGGGCGCGATCGCCGGGTTCGAGAGCCAGCCCCAGTCCTTCGGTGGCTCGATCGCCGCGGAGACCGCGGCTCCGGCCCGCCTCTATGACGACGGCATCGAGACGTATTCGGCAGAGACCGAGTTCGTCGATCCGCGCCGGATGCGGGCCAGTATGGCCGCCGGTGCTGCCGCCGGTCGCTCCGCCTCGACCCGCGATACCATCGAGGCCGCCCGGGCCGCCATGAACGCTGCCCCGCCGGAACCCGCACCCCGGGCCGGCTTCGGCATGAGCCTCAAGCGCGGCGGCAAGTCCAAACTGCAGGAGCGGCTGGACAAGCAGGCCCAGCGCGGCGACGGCACGGTCAAGAAGGCCTTCATCGCCTCCGTCACCGGCATGGCCGTGGTCGGCGGTTTGTGGGCGACCGGCCGCGCCGCCGGTTACGACTTCGACGACATCGGGCGTCTGACCGGCCTGTCCGGATTGAGCGCCGAGGCACCGCCGATCGCCGCCCTGGCCCTCACGCCGACCGACGGCACGGTCGATGCGGCCCCCGTCGACAAGACCGAAGCCCAGACCCTGTATGCCCAGGCGCTGGAGCAGTTGACCCGCAACGATCCTGCCGGGGTCGAGACCCTGACCCGCGCCGCCAATCTGGGTAACCCCGAGGCCCAGCTGAAGCTGGCGAGCCTGTATCAGACCGGATCGACCGGCCTGACCGTCGATTCCGCCGAAAGCCGTCAGTGGGCCCGCCGTGCGGCCGAAGGCGGCGACCCGCAGGGCATGCATAACTATGCGATGTACCTGTTCGAGGGTGTCGGTGGATCGCGCGATCGCGTCGAGGCTCTGGACTGGCTCAAGAAGGCTGCCGATCGCGGCCTGGTCGACAGCCAGTACAATGTCGCCCGCATCTACGAGAATGGCGACGAGGGTATCGCGCCCAACCCGACCCAGGCCTATCGCTGGTACCTGATCGCCGCCCGTGCCGGCGACCCCCAGGCCCAGGCCGCCGTCGATCGTCTGGCCCCGACCATCCCCGCCGCCCAGCGCCAGACAGCCCGCGCCCAGGCCGAGGCCTTCGCCACCGAACCGCTCGCCTGACGCATGATGCGGGTGGCCCTTCACCGGTCGCCCGGTTAAGACACCCGCGCTCGCCTTCCGGCGCCCAGCGTTTTTTCCCAGCCGAAGGCCCGCCCTTTGGAGATCTATCTGCCGATCGCCGAGGTTTCGGTGAACTGGCCGCTCCTGGTCCTGCTGGGGGCGCTGGTTGGCTTCGTGTCCGGACTGTTCGGCATCGGCGGTGGCTTCCTGATGGCCCCGGTGCTCGTCTTCCTGGGCATCCCTCCCGTCGTCGCCGTGGCCAGCCAGGCCAGCCACGTCGTCGCCTCCTCGACCTCCGGGGTGATCCGCTACTCCGGCCAGGGGGCGGTCGACTACCGCATGGGCGCGATCATGGCGGTCGGTGGTGCCGTCGGGGCCATCGGTGGTGTCGAGCTCTTCCGCTATCTGCGCCTGCTTGGCCAGGCCGACCTCGTCGTGGCCGTGTCCTATCTGCTGCTGCTCGGCTCCATCGGCCTGCTGATGCTGTACGAGAGCCTCAGTGAGATCCTGCGCCGGTACCGGGGCGAGGTCGCGCCGCACAAGGAACGCCGACGTCCGCTCTGGCTCTACGGCCTCCCCTGGAAGGTGCGGTTTCCGAAATCCGGCCTCTACATCAGTGCCATCCCGCCGTTTGGTCTCGGTGTGTTCGCCGGCATCCTGTCCGCCATCATGGGCGTCGGTGGCGGCTTCATCCTGGTCCCGGCCATGCTCTATGCCCTGCGGATGCGCGCCGGCGTGGTGGTCGGAACCAGCCTGTTCCAGATCATCATCACCACCGCCATCACCACCATCCTGCAGGCGGGTCGCAACCAGACCGTCGACATCGTCCTGTCGACCCTGTTGCTGACCGGCGGTGTCGTCGGTGCCCAGCTCGGCGCCCGCTATGCGGGGCGGTTCCGCGCTGATGTCCTGCGGGCCGCCCTGGCCCTGCTGATCCTGTTCGTCGGCATCCAGATGGGTCTGAGCCTGTTCGTGCGGCCCCACGACATCTTCCTGCTGGCCCCGGGGATTTCCGACCGGTGATCCAGGCCCTCCCACCCCCGCCGCCCGCGCTCGAAGCGCCGCCTCCGGAACGATCCGAGGCCACGGCGACCGAGCTGAGGGTCGCTGCCGCCCTGACCGATGCCCGGGTAAAGGTCGACTCCCGCTTTCGCGGCGCGACGCTGGTGCTGTATGGCGCGGTCTTCAATCCGACCGACGATCCCACCGATGTGGTGGTGGTCGTGCGCGGCCCCGACGCCCCCGTCCGTCTGGTCAGGAAGACCCGCAACAACGGCGTCTGGCTGAACAGCCGCCCGGTCCTGTTCGAGGGCGCGCCCGGCTTCTACATGACGGCCTCGACCCGGCCACTCAGTGATGTCGCCGATTTCGGCCAGCTGCGCCGGCTGGGCGTCGGCGTCGATCACCTGCGCATCGATGCGCCCGAGGAAAGCCGCACCGTCACCCGCTATGGCGTGCGCGACGTGGTCATCAGCCGGCTGGGCGAGGACTACCTCGACTGGCGTCGCGCCGTGATCCGGCTGAAGGAGGACGCCGCCCTCTACGACACCGATCCGGAGGGCGTCACCTTCGTCGACCGGGGCCTGTTCCGGGCCGAGGTCAAACTGCCCGCCACCGCGCCGACCGGCCAGTACTATGCCCAGGTCTGGCTGTTCCGCGACGGGGAGCCGGCCGGGGTGTCGAACCTGACCCTGACGGTGGAAAAGGTCGGCTTCGAGCGCGACATCTATGAGTTCGCCCACCGCCGCCCCTGGACCTATGGGGTGCTGTGCGTGCTGCTGGCGCTCGCCATGGGGTACGGCACCAGCCGGGTGTTCAGGAGAGAATGATGGATCGGACGCGGCTGACCGCATGGACCCTGACGCTGGCGGGGCTGATCCCGTTCGTCGGCCTCGCGGCCCTGATCCTATTGAACCCCAGCGAGGGCGGCCGATGGGTGGTCCCTCTGACCGTCTACGGCGCGATCATCTTGTCCTTCCTCGCGGGCACCCGATGGGGCAAGGCCCTTTCCGAGCGCAATCCCCGTCCCGCCACCCTGATCCTGAGCAATCTGCCGCCCGTCGCGGCCTGGCTGACGTTCATTCCGGGCGTACCGGCCGAGTTCCGGCTGCTTGTCCTGATATTCGGCCTGATCGCCATGCTGTACTGGGATTTCCAGCCATCGCCCGTGTGGTACCGCAACCTGCGGATCATAGCGACGATGGGCGCGGCGCTGAGCCTCGGCGTCGTCATGCAGATGCTCTAGACGAGTCCCGCCCAGGCCAGGGCATGGACCCTGTCCTTGCCCAGCGCCGCCGCCATCGGACGCTCGACGAACAGCCCCGCGATCGCCGCGTCCAGCACGTTCAGCCCACCGGTGAAGGCCCCGAAGGCCGGCAGGATCAACCGCCGGCCATCGGTGACGAAGCAGGGCCTGCGCACCCTCCGCCCATGGGCCACCACCCGGGCGCAGGGATGCAGGTGCCCGGCCACCTCGCCTGGCCTCGCCGCACGCATCGGCTCGTGGGTCAGGAACAGGGCCCCCAGGTCCATGTCGCCGACGACCCGGCCGGGCAGTCGAGACACCGCTTCCCCGTCCGCCTGGGTCAGCGCCTCGCGGTCGTGATTGCCCTCCAGCCAGACCCAGTCGCGATCTTGCGCCAGCCGGTCCAGCGAGGCCCGGTCGTCGGCCGCCATCCGTCCGATCGAGCGGCTGTCATGGAAGCTGTCGCCCAGCAGCACGACCCGCGCCGGGGCCAGGTCCGTGATCTCTGCCTCCAGCCTGGCCAGGGTCGCCCGGCTGTCATAGGGCGGCAGCATCTGGCCCCGCGCGGCGAAGGCCGAACCCTTCTCCAGGTGCAGGTCGCCGGCCACCAGAGTCCCGTGCGCCGGCAGCCACAGGGCCCCCGAACACCGCAGCACGCACAGCTCGCCCATGACCCGGACCGACAGCGATCCGCACGGCCGTCGCGCCGGCATCAGGGTCTGTTTCAGCGCCGCGTTCATGCGGCCCCCCTCAGCTCGGGCGGGGCGTCCTCCATGACCTCGTCGATCAGATCCTGGGCCGAAGCCTCCAGGATCATGTCCGCCGCATCGCCGCCGACCCGCTCGCGCCCGATCATGACCAGCACCGGCACACAGAAGGGCGAGGCCCGCTCCAGCGGCGCATGGCGGATGTGGCCCCCGATCCGGCTGAGCAGCTGGCCCAGCCGCGCAACGTCCAGCAGGCCGGACGCGGCGTCCGATCGCGCGGTCCGCAGCAGCAGGTGATCGGGCTGGTGGCGGCGGAGCACGTCGTAGATCAGGTCCGTGGAAAAGGTCACCTGACGCCCCGTCTTCTCGGCCCCCGGCTGTCTTCGCTCGATCAAGCCGGAAACGAGGGCGCAATTACGGAAGGTGCGTTTCATCATGAAACTCTCCTCCAGCCAGGCCTCCAGATCGTCGCCCAGCATGTCTGGCTGGAACAGGGCGTCCCAGTCCAGCCCGTCCATCGGCCGGATCGCCCAGATCGCGAAGGCATAGTCCGTGACCACGAACCCCAGCGGCCCGACCCCCAGCCGGTCCAGCCGCCGCGTCAGCAGCATGCACAGGGTCGAATGGGCCAGCCGCCCCTCGAACGGATAGGCGACCATGAAATGGCGGCTGCCGCGCGGAAAGGTCTCGATCAGCAGACTGTCGGCGTCGGGAATCAGGCTGCGCCCGGCCTGCAGCTCCAGCCACTCCTGAACGTCGACGGGCAGGACGCGCCAGTGGTCGCGGTCCTGGATCATGGCGCGCACGCGTGCCGCCAGCGACGTGCCGAGCGGAAACTGCGACCCGCCCCAGGACGGAATCTTGGGGTCCCTGTCGGTCGCGTGGGTGACCAGGGCGTCCATCCCGTTGATGCCCTGAAACGCCCAGACCTGACCGGCGAAGACGAAGGTGTCGCCGGGCGTCAGCTGTTCGAAATACCACTCCTCGGCCTCGCCGACCTTGCGCCCGCCGATCAGCTGTTTCGAGGCACCGCCCCGTCTGGAGGCGACCTTCACGTTCAGCGTCCCCGCCGCCACGATGGCCCCGACGTTCATCCGGTGGCGCTGGGCGACCAGCTGATTGCGCACCGTCCATCGTCCCTCGGGCGTGCGCACGATCCGCGCGAACCGGTCGTAGGTGCGCAGCGCATAGCCCCCGGTGGCGACGAAATCGACCACCTCCTCGAACGCCTCCCAGGTCAGGCCGCGATAGGGGGCGCACCCGGTCACTTCGGCGTGCAGGGCGTCGAGGTCGAACGGCTCCGAACAGGCAACGCCCATGATGTGCTGGGCCAGGGTGTCGAGGGTGCCGATATGATGCGGCTCCCAGTCGAAGGCGTTGTCGGCGACGGCCTCCCTGGCCGCCTGGCATTCCAGCAGCTCGAACCGGCTGGCGGGCACCATCAGGGCTCTGGAGGGCTCGTCGAGCCGGTGGTTGGCCCGGCCGATCCGCTGCACCAGCCGCGACGACCCCTTGGGGGCGGCCATCTGGATCACCAGGTCCACATCGCCCCAGTCGATGCCCAGATCCAGCGTCGAGGTGCAGACCACGGCGCGCAGCTCGCCCCGCGCCATCGCCGCCTCGACCTTGCGCCGCTGCTCGGCCGCCAGCGACCCGTGATGCAGGCCGATGGGCAGGTTGTCGTCATTGATGGCCCACAGCTGCTGGAAGACGAACTCGCACTGCCAGCGGGTGTTGACGAAGATCAGCGACAGGCCGGACCGCCTGATCGCTTCATAGACCTCGGGGATCGCATGCTGGCCGGTGTGCCCGGCCCAGGGCACGCGGCCCTCGGACACCAGAACGTCGATGATCGGCACGGCCCCGGGATCGCCTTTCACAATCACGATGCCTTCTCCCGCAAGGGGAGAAGGGAAGTGCGGCACCAGCCACTCCGCGATCAGGTTCGGGTCGTCGATCGTCGCCGAAAGCGCCACCCGCCGCAGGCCCGGCGAAAAGCTCTGCAGCCGCGCCAGGCCGAGGTTCAGCAGGTCGCCGCGCTTGCCTGACCAGATGGCGTGGACCTCGTCCAGCACGATGCATTTCAGGTCGGCGAAATACGCCCTCGCCCCGCCCCAGGCGCAGAACAGCGCCAGTTGCTCGGGCGTGGTCAGCAGGATGTCGGGTGGATTGTCCCTCTGCCGCTGCTTCTTGGATTGTTTGGTATCGCCGGTCCGGCTCTCGACATGGATGTTCAGCCCGATCTCGCGGATCGGCGTCATCAGGTTGCGTTCGACGTCGGTCGTCAGCGCCTTCAGCGGCGAGACATAGATCGTATGGATCCCGCTGCCCGGTCCGTGGGGAGGCCTGGGTCCCCGTTCGGCGAGGTCGATCAACGATGGCAGGAACCCCGCCAGCGTCTTGCCGCCCCCGGTCGGGGCGACCAGCAGGGCGTGCGACTGGCCTTGCGCCGCCGCGATCATCTCCAGCTGATGCCTGCGGGGACTCCAGCCACGAGAGGCGAACCAGTCGGCGAAGAGGGGAGGGAGCGACGTCACGCCTTCGGATACTCGAACCGGCACGGTTCGCCGCTGCCCCGGTGACCGCCCGAATCGAGGCAAGCATGCTGCGCACCGAACTGGCCGGTGCGCATCCACCAGGCGGGCACAGCGACCGTGATCGGAAGTCCAGGTGCCGTGGGCGGGTCAATGCGCTTGGCCTTGCGCATCATTCGCTCCACGGCGACAGCAGTTTACAGCCGCTGTGTTCGAAATGGCGGACATTGCGGGTGACGACGGTCAGGTCGTGGACAAGCGCTGTGGCCGCCAGCATCTCGTCGATCACTCCGACCGAGACGCCATTGGCGCGATTGGTTTCGGCCAAGATCGCCCATCGGCTGGCGACATTCAGCGTCACCGGCAGGATGTTGGAGCCGTAGGTCTGCAGCACGGCCTCCAGGAACGCCGACCAGCGCTCGATCGGGTCGCGCCTCGCTTTCCGACGCAGGATGCCGCGCCTAAGTTCGGCAATGGTCAGAACACTGATGCTGACCCGACCCTCCCGGCTTTCCGGCTTCCCGAAAGCCTCAAGCCAGGCGGCGAAGCCCGGATTTGGCGAAAGACGTGAGGATTCACTGATCGCATTCGTATCGAGCAGGAAGCTCAAAGTTCGATATCTCGCGCCGGCCGATCGTCACGGGTCAAGTCGAGCTCCGACCAATCCGGACCGTCCATCAGCACCTCCAGAAGGCTGGGCTGACGCGCGGCCATCTTCTCGAAGGTCGTCGTCGGTAGAATAGTCAGGGACTCATGGCCCTCGACCTCCAGCACCTGCGGGCCGTCGGCCTCGACCTGGGTCGCCAAATCGATCAACCAGGCTTGTTTGGAGATGTGCTCGTTCACGAAGACCTCCTGTGATCGCATCGATCTTATAGAGCGTACAGCTTCAACAGACCAGATGTTCCCGTTCCGTTTCGCGGCGCGAGTCGCTATCTATCGACCGTGTCCGACGAATCCGTCATTTCGAGCCGTAGCCTCACCGGTGCCGAGCCATGGCTGGTTCTACCGGCCGCGCTCGCCGTCCCACCCGGCGCGGGGGCGATCTGCGACGACGAGGGGGCGAGGAAGATCGGGCGCGGTGCGGCCGAGGGGGTGTTCATGGGCGGGCCGGTGCTGGTCGCCCATGCCAGCCTCACGGCGCGCAGGCTGGGCCTGTCCCCCCCGGCGCGATCCCCCGACCTGCTGGATGTGCTGGAGCTGTGGGCCTTCGTCCGCCCTGCCACCTTCTGTGCGCCGTCGCCGAGCGGTCTGGCCCTGGCGCTTGGCATGGCGGAGCCCCGAGGAGCCGAGGCCCAGGCCGCCGCCCTGCGCGACGCCGCCGGGGCGCTGCTGCGGGAGCTCGCCGATCCGGCATACCCGCATCGCGAGGACGCCTTCACCCTGGCCGAGACGCTGGGGCGTGCAGGCTGGGCCTGGGCCGAACGCGTCACCGGTGCCCTCCAGGCCGGGCCGCTGCGTCCGCGCCAGTATCGCGGCTCCGGCCTCGACGCCTGGTCCCGGCTTCCGGAATGGGAGGACGAGGCTCCGCGCGGGGAGGCGGGGTCCGCCCCGGTCGATTCCGAATCCGCCCGCATCCGGCTGGAGAAGCTGCTGCAGGCCTCCGGCCTCGACGAAACCCGGCCGACCCAGTCGGACTATGCCGCCGAGGCCGCCTATGCCTTCTCGCCCCGCAACGAGGAGGGTCGGCCCCGGATGCTGCTGGCCGAGGCGGGCACCGGGACGGGCAAGACGCTCGGCTATCTGGCCGCCGCCTCGCTGTGGGCCGAGCGCAACCAGGGCGCGGCCTGGGTCTCGACCTACACCCGCGCGCTGCAGCGCCAGATCGACCGCGAGAGCGCGGCCCTGTGGCCCGATCCGGCGGAGCGCAAGAGGAAGACCGTGGTCAGGAAGGGCCGCGAGAACTACCTCTGTCTGCTGAACCTGCAGGACATGGTCCAGGCGGCCCAGCTGGGCAATGGCGACCTGATCGGCCTGGCCTTGACCAGCCGCTGGGCGATGCAGACCCGCGATGGCGACATGACCGGCGGCGACTTCCCCGGCTGGCTGCCCGGCCTGTTCGCGACGGCTGCCGGCCAGCAGGCCTCTGCCGGCAACCTCGTCGACCGGCGCGGCGAATGCGTCCATGCGGCCTGCCCCCACTACCGCACCTGTTTCGTCGAAAAGACCATCCGCGCCAGCCGCCGGGCCGATCTGGTCGTCGCCAACCACGCCCTGGTCATGACCCAGGCCGCCTTCGACGGGGCCCGCTCCGCGCGCGGCCTGAAACAGGACGGAGAGACCGCCGCCCTGAAGCGGATCGTCTTCGACGAGGGTCACCACCTGTTCGACGCAGCCGACTCGGCCTTTTCCGCCTGTCTGTCGGGTCAGGAGGCGGCCGAACTGCGCCGCTGGATCCGGGGACCGGAAGGGCGGGGTCGTCGCGGTCGTGGTCTGGAACAGCGGCTGGGCGACCTGTGTGCCGACAACGAGGCCGCCGCCAAGGCGCTTCAGGACGCCATCCGCGCCGCCGCCGCCCTGCCGGGCGAAGGCATCTCCGGCCGGATCGCGCCCCCCTCGGGCGAGGTCAATCCGGTCGGGCCGATCGAACAGTTCCTGATGGCTGCCCTGGAACAGATCCGCGCCCGTACCTCGGAGGCCGCCGCGTCCGCATCCTCCGAGTTCGGCACCGAATGCGCCGTCCGTCCGGCCACCGAGCCCCTGCTGGAGACGGCGCGAAAGGCTGCCCAGGCCATCGCCGCGGTCGAGGCGCCCCTGCTGGCCCTCGCCCGCCATCTGGAAGACATCCTCGACGACGAGGCGGCCGAGCTGGACGGCTCCGCCCGCGCCCGGATCGAAGGGGCGCTGCGCGGTCTGGACCGTCGCGCCCGCATGACCCTGCCCGGCTGGCGTTCGATGCTGGCGGCGCTGCAGGACGGTGGCGACGAACCGGACCCGGACTTCGTCGACTGGCTGTCGGTCGAGACCGCCTTCGGCCGCATCCACGACGTGGCCCTGCGCCGTCACTGGATCGACCCGACCGTGCCGCTGGAGGCCGCCGTGATCCTCCCCGCCCACGGCGTGCTGGTGACCTCCGCCACCCTGTCCGATCCGATCGCGGAGGCCTCGGGCGGCGACCTGTTCGGCATGGCCCGGATGCGCACCGGGGCCGCCCGCCTGATCGAACCGGCCCGGACGCTGAAGGCCGAGAGCCCGTTCGACTATGCCTCCAACAGCCGGGTCATCGTCGTCGGCGATGTGGCCAGGGACGATCCGCGCCAGACGGCGGCCGCGATGCGCGAGCTGTTCCTCGCCGCCGGGGGCGGGGGGCTGGGCCTCTTCACCGCCATCCGCCGGCTAAAGGCGGTCTACGAACGGCTCGGGCCCGATCTGGCCAGGGCCCAGATCCCACTCTATGCCCAGCACGTCGATCCGCTGGAGGTGGGGGCGCTCGTCGACATCTTCCGCGCCGAACAGGACAGCTGCCTGCTGGGCACCGACGCCGTCCGGGATGGCGTCGACGTGCCCGGCCGGTCGCTCCGCCTGCTCGCCTTCGACCGCGTCCCGTGGCCGCGCCCCGACCTGCTGCACAAGGCCCGCCGCGAGAAATTCGGCGGCCTTTCAGACAAGGGGCGGGGCTACGACGACGCCCTCGCCCGCGCCCGCATCGCCCAGGCCTTCGGCCGCCTGATCCGCCGCGCCGACGACCGGGGCGTCTTCGTCATGCTCGACGCCGCCACCCCCACCCGCCTGTTCGCGGCGCTTCCGCCCGGCACGGAGGTCCAGCGCATGAGCCTGGTCGAGGCGATCGAGGTGACGCGGGGATTTCTGAACCCTCTCCCATAGGGAGAGGGAAGCGTTTTTTTTCACGCCAGGTTCCGTGACGCGCGGATGAGGGGTTAGGCTCAGCGCCGGTCAGCGATGCCTGCTTTCCGACCGAATGCTTTTGTCGCTGTTCGACCCATTGCGGACATTTGCCCGACCCGGCAGATTGCCTGAATGAGCGATGAACCTCACCCGATCACGCCTTGCTGCTTCTGCGGAAAACTCGACTACGCGGGTGCAGACCCAACCTACTTGACTGTAGGCACGCGAAGCGAAGTCACGAAGACATGGTGGTGTCACATCGCTTGTTTCGAGACCGGTCTGCCCGGTCTGCCCGAGCCATGGAGCGTCTACGACTATGAGCAAGACGCCGGGCGGCCCTTCAACTGATCGAGCGACCGCTTCCCACCCTCAATCGGCCCCTGAAGGCGTTCGCTATCAGGCCCGGTGAGATTGGCCGCTCCCGACCCAGAGCGGACATATCCGCTGCTAGTGGCCGATAGCTGATGGCGGCGTGCGTTTTCGCGGCAGTTGCCGACCGCGCTTGCACCCGCGCCCGAGCCGCCCCATATCCGCCCGCCTTCGCGTCCATCCGGGGCGGACGATCCGGACGGTGTTTTTCAGTTCGCGTGACCCGGTTCCCCCTTCTCCGCCCCCGAAAAAGGCCCGAATGACCGACGCCGCTTCCCGACACAAACGCTCCGGCCTGTTCGCGCCGATCGGCCTGTTCCTGATCGCGCTCGGCGTCTGGTCGGTCTGGTGGTTCGTCCTGGCCGGCCAGGTCCGCAGCCAGCTGGATCAGCAGGTCGAGGCCATGCGGGGCGCGGGCTGGACCGTGGCCTATACCGGGCTGGGCACGTCGGGCTGGCCGTTCCGGGTCCGGCTGGAGGCCGGGAATGTCTCGGTCACCGCGCCCTCCGGCCATGCCCTGGCGGCACCGCAACTGGCGGCCGAGGCCAATGCCTGGAACCCGGACAAATGGGTGATCGCCGCCGACGACGGTCTGGTGATCGACCGCGCGGGCAAGGGCAAGGTGGCGATCGGGGGGCGCTATATCCGCGCCAGCGTCCACGGCCTGACCCAGCGATGGCCCAATCTGGCGGTCGAACTGCAGCAGCCGGTCTTCACCGTGCATCCGGGGGCCGAGGCCTTCCCCATCTCGCGCGCGGAAAGGATCGAATTCTATCTGCGGCCCCATCTGGCCCCCTCGACCACACCGGGGGTCGAGAACAGCGTCGACGTCCTGTTCCGCCTGATCGATGCCGAAGGTCGCCCGGGTGGGCCGGTTCAGGGCATGGCGCGCAACGGCAAGCTGACCGCCCAGATCGAGACGGTGGTCGAGGACGCCAACCGGCTGCAGGGCGCGGATGCCGCCGGCATCTTCTCGGCCTGGACCCGGGCAGGCGGCCGCTTCACCGCCGTGCGGGGCGAGCTGTCGGCCGGCGACAGCCGCGCCACCCTGTCCAGCGACGTCCTGTCGGCCACGCCGGACGGGCGGCTTCAGGGCACCGTCGCGCTCCAGGCCAGACAACCCATGGCCGCCATTGCCGGCCTGGCCGGATCGGGCTCGGGGGCCGTCAACCGGGCGGGGGCCGCCGGGGCGACGGCCGCTGCCGCCGTTCAGGGCCATGAGGACGTCAACCTGTCGCTGGTCTTCCGCGATGGCCGCACCTTCCTGGGCCCCTTCGCCCTGGCCCCGGCGCCCAAGCTGTTTTGATCGGGGGGAGGGGGAAGCCATGGCCCGAAAGCACGGCGCCCTGCTGGACGAACCCCGCGTCGACACCGACCGGCTGAAGCTGGATCATGCCCTGATCGAGGCCCTGACCGCGCGGCTGGCGGCGGGCGAGGCGGCCTCCCCCGACGAATCGACCCTGGCCCTGCGCGCCCTGCTGGCCGAGGCCGACGACGTCCATCAGGCCGCCATGCTGCGCGCCCTGTGGGGCCGGATCGAGGCCCATGCCGGTCTATCCCTCGTCGTCGCCGGACCCGCCGCCCAGCTGCTGGCCGCCGACCGGTTCGGCCTGTCGGGCCGGGCCGTCACCGACCCCGACGCCGCCCTCGTCCAGGTCGTAACCGGGGCCCATGCCCTGATCGATGTCGCCTCGGCCCGCCCCTGGTGGGGCCGGTTGCTGGCCCGTCCGGAACTCCGCGTCATCGCCGCACTGCCCGATGACCGCCACGGCCTGCCCGCCGCGCTCAGGGTTGCCGCCGCCCCGACCGGCCCGACGGGGGACGATCGCACCTTCTGGGTCACCGATGCCCGCCTTCCCGAGGCCCGGATCGTGGAGGCCCTGGCGTCTTGCGGCTTCGTCGCCCGGCCGCTGGCCTCCGCAGGCGGGTTGAAGCTGTTCATGCTGGCGGGCTATGTGCAGGCCGAAGACGGGCGGCTTTCGGCAGCCCCCGGCGCCCTGAAGGGCGTGATCGGCGCCGCCCCCCTGTTCTGAGACTCCGCATGACCGACGCAACGACGGCTCCCGCTCCCAAGCCCGGCATCCTCGACATCGCCCCCTATGTCGGCGGCAAGTCGACCCTGGCTGGCATCGCCGAACCGATGAAGCTGTCGTCCAACGAGAATGCGCTGGGCGCAGGCCCCAGGGCCCGCGCGGCCTATGAGGCGGCGCTGAAGTCCATCCATCTGTACCCGGACGGTCGCGCCGGAAAGCTGCGGACGGCGGTGGCCGATCACCACGGTCTGGAGCCCGACCGGCTGATTTTCGGCAATGGCTCGGACGAGGTCTTCGCCCTCCTGAACCAGACCTATCTGTCGCCCGGCGACAACATCGTCACCGGCCAGTACGGCTTCCTCGCCTACCGGATCAGCGCCCTGGGCTGCGAAGCCCAGGTCAAGCTGGCCCCCGAACCCGGCTACAAGGCCGAGGTCGACGCCCTGCTGGAACAGGTCGATGACCGGACGAAGATCGTCTACGTCTCCAACCCCTCGAACCCGACCGGCAGCTACAATGCGGCCGAGGAAATCCGCCGCCTGCACGAGGCCCTGCCGTCCCACATCCTGCTGGTGGTGGACGAGGCCTATGCCGAGTTCGTGGTCGAGCCGGACTGGGAGACCAGCTTCGGCCTCGCCCGCGATGCGTCCAACATCGTGGTGACCCGGACCTTCTCGAAGATCCATGGTCTCGGCGGCCTGCGCATCGGCTTCGGCTATGCGCCCCTGGCGGTGGCCGAGGCCATCGACCGCATCCGCCTGCCGTTCAACGTCTCGGTGCCCGGGCTCGACGCCGCCACCGCCGCTATCGCCGACGAGGCGCACCAGAAGGCGTCGCGCGAGCTGGTCCAGACCTGGCGGCCCCGCCTGACCCAGGCCATCCGCGGCTTCGGCTTCGAGGTCCTGCCCAGCGCGGGCAACTTCATTCTGGTGCTGTTCCCCGACCCGAAGCGCACGGCGGCGGCCGCCAACGACCTGCTCAACTCAAAGGGCATCATTGTCCGCGCCGTCGGCGGCTATGGCATCGACAACGGCCTGCGCATCACCGTCGGCACCGAGGACCAGAACCGGGCGGTCATCGACGCCCTCAGCGAGTTTGCGGCAGGGTCGTAGGGCGCTGATGCGGGGAACGCGATTCCCCGCTGCCTGAGCGTTGTTGTGGGAGGTGTCAGTCCAGCAATGCGTTCGACGCCGTCTCGATGCGCCGCTCGAGCTCGGCCATGAAGACGGCGCGCTTCAGGTCCGCCTCGATGGGGGGCAGGAACTCATAGACCACGGTGCCGGGATAGCGGCGAAAGCCGTGGGCGGGCCAGTGGACCCCGGCATTGGTCGCCACGGGCCAGCAGGGGCTGCCGATGTCGCGATACAGGGCCGCGACGCCCGGCTTGTAGTCGGGAACCGAGCCGACCGGCGCCCGGGTGCCTTCGGGGAAGATCCAGATCTGGCGGCCCTCGGCGACACGGTCGCGGGCCTGTTTGACCATGTCGCGCAGCGCCCTGGACGCGGCCGAGCGATCGACGGAGATCATCTTCGTCTTCCACGCGAACCAGCCGAAGAAGGGCAGGATCATCAGCTCCTTCTTGGTGATGATGCAGGGATCGTCCAGCACGACGAAGGGGATGATGATGTCCAGCATGCCCTGGTGCTTGCAGGCCACCAGCGCCCGTCCGATCGGGCGATGCTCCAGCCCCCGGAACTCGACGCGGACGCCTGCGATCCAGCGCAGGCCGAACAGCACGAACCGGGCCCAGGCCTTGACCACGCCCAGGGCGAATCGATGGGGCAGGATCAGCGCCGGCGACATGCCGACCGCGAACAGCGCCAGGGACAGATACAGCCAGGCCACGAAGACGAGGGAACGCAGGGCGATCAAGATGCGGGTGCCTCTTTCGGTGTCGCGGGCCGTTCGTTATGGCCGATCACCTTGTGCAAGGCCTCACGCGCCAGGACGGCCAGATATTTCATGTATTCCAGCGTCATGCGCCGCGCCGTCACCGCCGCCCGCCACCAGCGCGAGTTGTCCAGCGAAGGGGTCGACACGGCATAGGGCGTCAGCTTCAGATCCGGCGCGGCGCTTCGAATCTCCAGCAGCGAGCGCGGCATGTGATAGTCCGAGGTCACCACGATCAGCGACGTGTAGTTCTTGGACGCGGCCCAGGCGGCGATCTCCTGGGCGTTGCCGCCGGTGTCCTCGGCCTCGAAGCCCAGGTCGACGCAGCAGTTGAACAGGCGGGTGGAGCCGGGCGTCAGGGCGTTCAGCTCCTGCCTGCGGACCTCGCGGTTGACGCCGGAAATCAGCACCCGCTCGCCCTTGTCCTGCTCCAGCAACCGAACCGCGGCATTGACCCGCTCGGCCGAGGGACCGGTCAGGGCCACGATGCCGTCGGCGCGATCAGGCTCGGGCGCAGGCGTCAGATTGCGCACCCGGTCAGCGAAGGCGAACAGCCCCACCAGCCAGATCAGACCGACGATCCCGAGAAGCGCCAGAAACTTCATGGTTCATGTCTAGTCAGGGCGTGCCCGCCCGCCAAGAGCCGCAACGGCCGCGAGCCATGCCGAAACAAGCGCCACCGTAGCGGCGACAATTGGGCAACAGGTCAGCAGGATCACGTCGCTCCAGGCCAGCGGCAGGGCGGGGGTCAGGCCGGCGTCTCCGCCCAGCGCGCGCAAACTCCCGATCAGCAGGATGGCGACGGTCGCGCCGACCGCCCCTGCGGCCCCGGCCAGCAGGGCGAACCTGCGCTGGAACAGCCAGACGATGTCGGCGTCGGTCGCGCCCGACAGGCTGAGCGTCTCGATCACCTCCCGCCGTGCGTCCAGACCTGCCCGGGTCGCATAGGCGATGGCCGCTCCCGCCGCGAAAGCCGTGGCCAGAAACGCCGCGAGGGCCAGCAGCGAGATCACGCCCGCCGACCGCTCGACCTCGCCCCGCCACAGGCTGTGGTCGTCCACCGTGGCGTCGATGCCGGCCTCGGCCAGGGCCCGGCTGAGGCTCAGGGCGCTGGCGGGGGCGGACGCCTCCAGCCTCACGGTGACCAGGAAGGGGATGGGCAGGTCGTCCAGCACCGCCTCCCCCATCCACGGTCGCAGCAGAATCTCGGCCGTCTCGCGGTCCATGGCCTCGGCTTCATCGACCCCGTCGATGCCGGCCAGGGTCTCGGCCGCACGGGCCGCCGCGGCCGGGCCCGTCTCGCCCACGCGGGGACGGACCTGCACGGTCGCCTCGGCACGAAGGGCCCGCGCCCACCCGTGGGACGCGCGGTCCGCCGCCAGGGTTCCTACGGCGGCGAGGCAGGCCAGGAAACACAGCACCGCGATCAGCGCGCCGAGCGACCGCTCACCTCCGGGGTCGCGGGGCAGGAGGCCGCTTTCGGGCCGCACCGGTTTCGGCGCTGCCTTCGGCCCGAACAGGGTGGACCAGCGGATCATGGCTTCACCGCCGTCACCCGCCCATCGGCCAACCTCAGCCGCCGCGCCCCCGACAGGCGCGCCAGGGCCTCGTCGTGGCTGGCGATCAATATGGTCGTGCCCATCCGGTTCATCGCCTGGAACAGCTTCAGCAGCCGCTCGGCCATCGCGCCATCGACGCTTCCGGTCGGTTCGTCGGCCAGGATCAGCTCCGGTCCCGCCATGACGGCCCGCGCGATGGCCAGCCGCTGTTTCTCGCCGCCCGACAGGGCACCGGGCAGGCCTTCAGCACGGTCGGACAGCCCGACCCATTCCAGCATTTCGGCCACGTCCCCGGCATAGTCCGCGGCCTTTCGACCCCGCAGCCGCAGCGGCAGGGCGACGTTGTCGAAGACACTCAGGTGATCCAGAAGGCGGAAGTCCTGAAACACCACCCCCATTCGCCGACGATAGGCCGGACGGTCGCGGCGCGCGATCTGGCTCAACTCGTCGCCGAACAGAGCGATTCGGCCGGATGTCGGCGGTTCGGCGAGGGTCAGCAGCTTCAGCAGCGACGACTTACCCGCCCCCGATGCGCCGGTAAGGAAGTGGAAAGAGCCGCGGGGCAAAATGAGGTTAACGTCCCGAAGCACGTCGGGCCTGTCCGCATAGCCGAAGCCGACCGCCGACAGGCGGACCGTCTCGGGTGAAGGCGCAGGATCGGCGGCGCGACGGGGCGAACGAGGCATCGATTCTATTCAGGAACAGGGGCGCGTCGCGCTCCGACAGGGAGGGGGCTGCGCGAACAGCCTCGTAAGGCACGGCCATGATACTGACCTGCCCGTCCTGCGCCACCAGCTATTTCGCGCCCGATGGCGCCATCCCGCCCGCCGGACGCAAGGTCCGCTGCCAGTCCTGCGCGCACGTCTGGCTGGCGACCAGCGAAGAGCCCCTGGACCTGACCGCCGAGACCCCGGCCCAGGCCGAGGCCCCTGGCGTCGATGAAGCCCCCGCTGTCGCGCCCGAGACGCCCGCCCCCGAATTGCCCAAGGCCTTTCGGGCCCGCGCCGAACAGCAACGCCGTCTGCGCCGGGCCGCCACCCACGGGGTCGTCTGGGCGGGCCTGGCCAGTCTGTTTGTCGGCCTGATCGGGGCCGGCTGGCTGTTCCGCGTCGATGTGGTCCAGATGTATCCGCGCGCTGCCGCCGCCTATGCCATGGTCGGCGCGCCGGTGAACGCGGTGGGGCTGGAGTTCGAGGCTGTGACGGCCAGGGCCCTGCCGAACCGCCCGGACACGGTCGTGGTGTCCGGCGCGCTGCGCAACGTTCGCGACAAGGAAATCGTGGCCCCCGCCGTCCGCGTCGCCCTGCTGGACGACCATGGGGCCGAGATCGGCCATGCGGTTGTCGAGCTGGACGAAGCCCCCGTTCTGCCCGGCGGGGTCCAGGGCTTCGCCGCCCTGATTCGCGATCCGGGCGCGCATGGCGTCGATGTCAGCGTGGCCTTCGTGGGCTCCGAACCGGTCCCCCATGGCGAGGACACGCCGACCAAGGCAAGCCACGGACCCGCCCCCCATGCGCGACCGCTGCCGACGCCGGACGAACACGGCCTTCGTCCCGCAAGGATCGACGCGGCCCCGACGTCTCACGCCGATCCGGTCGATGCGGCACCGGCAGTCGAACAACACCACGACGCCGTGGACACGCATGGGGCCGAGGCGGTATCCGCCTCGCATGGCTGACCTTCTGAAGACGTCCGAGGATTTGGTGCCCCAGGTCCTCCTGTCCGAAGCCGATATCGCGCGGGTCGTCGCCGACCTGGCGGACCGGATCGCCCCCGTCGTGGATGACGAGACCGTCGCGGCCGTCCTTCTGACCGGCGGCCTTTGGTTCGCCGCCGATCTGACGCGGGCCCTGTCGCGCGTCGGTCGCAACGTCCGCTTCGACGCCCTGTGGCTGGCGTCCTATGGCGACGAAAAGACCAGCCGTGGCCGGATCGACGTCCATGCTCCGTTCCAGCGATCGCTTCAGGGGCGCAGGGTCCTGATCCTGGATGACGTGTTCGACACCGGCCTGTCCCTGGCCGAGGCTGTCCGCATCGCCCGCGACGCCGGCGCGTCCGAGGTCCTGACCTGCGTCTTCGCCCGCAAGCCCTGGCCCCTGCCGCGTGCGCCCGAGCCCGACTTCGTCGGCTGGGAGGCCCCGAACCGGTTCCTGGTCGGATACGGTCTGGACAAGGCCGGAGCCCTGCGCGGTCTGCCCGACATCTGCGCGATGGACTAGATGACGCCGGTCAGGGCTTCCAGAACGCCCTTGCCATAGCGATCGATCTTGGTCTGTCCCACGCCCGAGATCGCGGCCAGGGCCTCCAGCGACCCGGGTTCGCGCTGGGCGATCTCCAGCAGCGTCCGGTCCTGGAAGATCACATAGGGCGGCACATGCTGTTCGGCCGCGCGGTCCCGGCGCCATGCCCGCAGCGTCTCGAACCGGGCGCGGACGTCGGCATCCAGGGCCTCGACGGCGGCGTTGCGGTCGTTGCGCGTGCGGGTCCTCGGATTACCCGAGCGCGTCGACGCATCGAAGCCCGGTGGCGTGCGCCGGACCTCGATGGCCCGCTCTCCGCGATAGACGGCGCGCACGGCCTCCGCATCGCCCAGACCGACCAGCGGCTTGCCGTCGTTGGGGTCCTCCAGCAGCAGGCCCTCGAACAGCAGGTGATCGACGATGTCGCGCCAGCCGGACGGGGCGATGTCCTTGCCGATGCCCCAGGTCGACAGGTCGCTCTCCCACGGCTGGACGTCCCGGGTCTTGCCCATAAGGTGATCGACGATCCGGCCGCGTCCGAAGCGGCCGCCCAGCCGCTGCACCGCCGCCAGTGCCTTCTGGGCGGGGACGGTCGCGTCATAGAGGGCGGGGGGATCGGCGCAGACATCACAGATTCCGCACGGCCCGGCGTCCGTCTCCCCGAAATAGCGGCGCACAGCCTGCGGGCGGCAGGTCGCGCCGTCCAGCATGGCGAACAGCTGGCGGGCCTTTCGGGTCTGGACCGCCTTGACCTCCTCGGCCATCGGGCGGGTCTCCAGCCGGCGGAGGGTCCAGGCGATGTCGGAGGGGCCATACAGGGTGATCCCCTCGGCCGGTTCGCCATCGCGTCCGGCCCGCCCGATCTCCTGCCAGTAGGCCTCCAGCGACCCCGGCGGATCGGCGTGGATGACGAAGCGGACGTCGGCCTTGTCCACCCCCATGCCGAAGGCGATGGTCGCCACCATCACGGCCCCGTCCTCGGCCAGGAACCGCTCCAGCCGCCGGTCCCGCTCTGCGCCCGGCATCCCGGCATGGTAGGCGATGGCGTTGGTCCCGGCCGATGTCAGGGCGTCGGCCACGCGCTCGCAGCCGTCGCGGCTGCCGCAATAGACCACGCCGGACTGGTTCCTGCGGGCGCGCACCAGTTCGATCACATGGGCATCGGTCCGGGCGCGCGAGGCGCTCTCCTTGCGCACCGCGGACAGCTGCAGGTTCGGGCGGGCGAAGCTGTCGACGAAGACGGCGGCCCCTTCCAGGTGCAGCGAGGCCAGGATGTCGTCGCGCGTCCTGGCATCGGCCGTGGCGGTCACGGCGATGCGCGGCACACCGGGGAAGAACTCCGACAGTCGCCCCAGGGTCCGGTAGTCGGGGCGGAAGTCATGGCCCCACTGGGACACGCAGTGGGCTTCATCGATGGCGATCAGCGACAGCGGCAGGTCGCGCAGCTGACCCAGCAGCGCGCCCGACGCCAGGCCCTCGGGCGAGACATAGAGCAGGTCCAGCTCGCCGGACCTTGCCCCGCGCAGCACGGCGGATCGTTCGTCCAGCGACAGCCCCGAATCCAGCCGTGCGGCGGCCACACCCTGCTGCTTCAGCGCCTCGACCTGATCGGTCATCAGGGCGATCAGAGGCGAGATGACCAGGCCCAGACCCGGACGCAGGATCGCGGGGATCTGGTAACAGACGCTCTTGCCCCCGCCGGTCGGCAGTACGGCCAGCACGTCGCGCCCGGCCATGATCTCGGTGACGACCCGGGCCTGAAGTCCCCGGAAGTCCGTATGGCCCCAGACCCGCTCCAGCGTCTGCCGCGCGGCGTCGAGGCCGGGCATCGAAGGCGGTGAGTCGGACAGCATGGGCGGGTTGTGCCCGATGCCCTCCGCGCTGTCATCCGTCGGTCGTGCATCGCGCGACCGCCTCATGCATCGACGGCGACGCTTGGCGCGTCTAGAGTTCCCGCCATGAGCGCCTATCGTCTCCTGACCCGCTGGTGGACCGCCTTCGCCCTGGCCATCTCCCTCGCCATGCTGGGGGCCGCCCACGCGTTCGAGCGGTTTGCGGGCCTCAGCCCCTGCAACCTCTGCCTCAAGCAGCGCGAGGTCTACTGGGGTGCGGTTGCCGTCGCCCTGATCGCCACGGCCTGGGCGGTCATCAGCCAGGCGCGCCGCGGCACCCCGCGCATCGCCGCCTTCCTTCTGTTCGCCGTCTTCACGACCGGGGCGATCACGGCCGGCTTCCATGCCGGGGGCGAGCTGAAGTGGTGGAGCCTGCCCGCGACCTGCGTCGGCGGTGGCGTGGCCGATCTGGAGAGCCTGACCTCGCTGGCGCTCGGCGTTGGCGAGCCGACCCGCATCGCCATGTGCGACGCGGTGGCGTGGAGCTTCCTGGGCGTGTCCATGGCAGGATGGAATGCGCTGATCTCCGCCGCATTGGCGGTGTTCAGCCTGCTTTCCGCGAAAAGGCCCAAGGATGCCAGAGCCCCGAAACACTGATCCCCAGGGTTACGCCCCGGGCATCCCGCTGGCCCGTCCGGGTCGGGGAGAGACCCGCCGTCGTCTGGCCGAGATCCTGCGCGTCGATCACGCCGGCGAATACGGTGCCGTCAGGATCTACGAAGCCCAGGCGGCGGTGTTCCGCAACGCCCCCGGCAAGGGGGCCCTGACCGCCGACATGGAGGCCATGCAGGCCGGCGAGGCGGTGCACAAGGCGCGCTTCGATGACCTGCTGACCGAACACCGGGTCGCCCCCACGGCCCTGCTGCCCCTGTGGTCCATGGCCGCCACGGGCCTCGGCACCGTTACCGCCCTGATGGGCGAGAAGGCCGCCCACGCCTGCACCGAGGCGGTCGAGAGCGTGATCGAACAGCACTATGCCGACCAGATCGCCGAACTGTCCGAACGCGAGCCGGAGCTTGCCGCCGAACTGACCCAGTTCCGCGAAGAGGAACTGGATCACCACGATCACGCCATCGAACACGGCAGCCGCGAGGCTCCCGGCTACTGGTTGCTGAGCGCCGTGATCAAGGCGGGCTGCCGGGTGGCGATCAAGGTCAGCGAGCGAATCTGACGCGTACGGGCTTGAGACAACGTGGAGAACGTGTCTTCATCGAACCGTCGTCAATGAAAACTTCGGGTGTCACCATGATTATCGCGTCGTTTCTTGCCTCTCTGGCGCTTGCCGCTCCTCCCCAGACTGTCGTAGGCCCCGCGCCCACTCTGGAGCAGTCGAGACCATTCACGAGACTAGTGGCGGACGACATAGTCGTTTGCCGGGATGAGACCACCAGGCGGCGTCGCCTTCCGACCCGCGTCTGCCGCACGCACAGTCAGATTCAGAACGGGGCACGCATAGGCGACGAGTCGCTTCAGGGCGCGCCGATGAATCGCGAACGTGAGCTGGGCAACTGAGACTCGAAAGTCGGCGATCTAATCCACGTCGAAGGCCAGCAGCAGCGTCTTTTGCAGCGCATTGGCGTTGTCGTCGCTGAGCAGATACAGCCGCGTCCCGGTCGTCGTCGCGACCGCCGCAATCCCTTCGAAATTGTCGATCGAGGCCGGCGGGCGCAGCTGGATGACCGGATCGGACAGCACGCCGTCCGCTGACAATCGGCGGACGCGAACCCGCATGTCGACCGGCGGGCTGTAGTAGCGCTCGACCACGAACCAGCCCCCGGCCGGGTCGACGTCCGCTCCCGTGAACCTGAAGCCGTCGGCCGGCATGACCGGGGCGGCCCCCCGCGGTGCGCAGGTGGCGTGACAGACCCAGGCCCCGCCGCCTTCGCCGAGCACCAGCCAGCCGCCGTCCGGGGCCGCCGCCAGCCCCTCCATGCCCTCGTTGTCGGGGAAGTCCGCGTCGGGGCGCGCCACCGACGACGGCGCGGCGGTGGCCCCCGCGCCATAGGACCAGATGCGGTGATCGCCCTCGAAACTGATCAGGACCCGACCGTCGGACAGGATCGCCAGCCCCTCGGAATCCACCAGCGACTTGAGGGCAATGACGGCTCCGTCCGGTCCGGTCAGCGGACGCACGGTCGCGCTGCCTGCGGAGGCCAGATGACCCCGATCGTCCAGACGCAGGGTGAACCGCACCAGTTGGCCGAAGTCGCTGACCCCCCAGGCACGCTCGCCCTCCACCTTCAGGTCCGACAGCCCGTGCAGCATGGATCCGCGCAGGATCAACCCGCCGGCATAGCGGACCCCGGGGGCCAGGGTGGCACCTCCGATACCCAGCGGAACCCGACGGGCCTCCATGCGGACGGGCCTGTCCAGGCCCTCATGCACGCCCGGCGTGGAGGTCGCGATCGCTGCGCAGGCCGCTGCCCCCGTCAGGGACGCCGCCAACAGCAGGCGAGTGGCCGCCCGCATCATGCTGCCCGCCTCATCCGCCGACTGCCGCCCTTGCCGGTGTCCCTGGGTGCGACCTCGAACAGTTCGGCCAGCTTCTCGATCATGACCCCGCCCAGCTGCTCGACGTCGACGATGGTCACGGCGCGGCGGTACCAGCGGGTGACGTCGTGGCCGATGCCGATGGCGATCAGCTCGACCGGGCTCTGGGTCTCGATCCGCTCGATCACGGCCCGCAGATGCTTGTCCAGATACAGGGCGGCATTGGCCGACTGGGTGGAATCGTCGACCGGCGAGCCGTCGGAGATGACCATCAGGATCTGGCGCGCCTCGGGCCGGGCCTTCAGCCGGTCGTGCGCCCAGGTCAGGGCCTCGCCATCGATGTTTTCTTTCAGCAACCCTTCGCGCATCATCAGGCCAAGGTTCTTCTTGGCCCGCCGCCAGGGCGCATCGGCCGCCTTGTAGATGATGTGGCGCAGGTCGTTCAGGCGGCCGGGCATCGGCGGCTTGCCGGCGGTGATCCAGGCCTCGCGCGCCTGTCCGCCTTTCCAGGCCCGGGTGGTGAAGCCCAGGATCTCGACCTTGACCCCGCACCGTTCCAGCGTCCGCGCCAGGATGTCGGCGCACACCGCCGCCACCATGATCGGCCGCCCGCGCATCGAGCCCGAGTTGTCGAGCAAAAGCGTCACGACGGTGTCCCGGAAAGGGCTTTCACTTTCCATCTTGAACGTGAGCGGGCTGGTCGGGTCGGTGATGATCCGGGTCAGGCGGGCGGTGTCCAGCACGCCCTCCTCCAGGTCGAACGCCCACGACCGGTTCTGCTGCGCCATCAGCCGCCGCTGCAGCTTGTTGGCCAGGCGGGCGACGACGCTGGACAGAATGGTCAGCTGCTGGTCGAGCAAGCTCCGCAGGCGCTCCAGCTCCATCGGATCGCACAGGTCGGCGGCGTCGATGACCTCGTCATAGGCAGTGGTGAAGACGCGGTAGGCGTCGATCGCCCGGCCGTCGTCGGCATTGTCCTGCCGGTTCGGCAGGGCCCCTTCGGCCACGTCGGGGCCGTCGTCGGCGGCGTCGCCGTCGCGCTCCGCAGGCGAACCGTCGGGGCGGGCATCGCGATCCTGTTCGGAGGTGGGGTCTTCGGACGATCCGTCCATCGACTGGCCGCCTTCGCCGCCGCTCTCGTCCTCCTCGTCGTCCTGATCCTCGGACGGGTCGGGCTGCTGCGGCGGGGGTTCGTCCTCGCCCGGCTCGTCGTTGGCCTCGTCGCCCCGCCCGTCGCCAGGATCCAGATCGAGGTCGCGCAGCACGTCCTTCAGCGCGGCCCCGAACGCGGCCTGATCGCCCGCCGCCAGCGCCAGCCGGTCCAGCGCGGCGCCCGCCCTGGCCTCGATATCGGTCCGGACCAGGTCCAGCATGGCGCCCGCTCCGTCCGGGCTGCGTTGGCCGGTCACCCGCTCCCGCAGCAACAGGGCGACGGCTTCGGCGACCGGCACGCGGGCGGGCTCGATGACCCGCAAGGCGCCCATCTTCTCCAGCCGGGTCAGCAGGGCTGCGTTCATATTGGAGCGGACGCCCGCCAGCGACGCCGAGCCATGGGCCTCGATCCGTGCCTGCTCGACCGCCTCGAACACCTCGGCGGCGCGGCTGTCGAGCGGGCGCAGGGTGGCGTGGACCGCCGGATCGTGGTTGGCCAGTCGAAGCGCAAGCCGGTCGGCCTGACCCCGGACATTGGCGGTATCGCCGTCCGTCGGATTGCGCGGCGGATGGGGCAGGGTCAGGACGCCGCCGATCAGGCGCGGTCCGTCCGATCCGAACACCACCTCCAGCTCCGACTGCTCGGCCAGGGCCCGCGCCGCATGGGCCAGCACGCGCTTGAAGACCTCGGCAGGGGTATCGGCGGGGGGCATGGCACGTAACTAGTAGCTCGGCGGCGGCGAGGCCAGCGCGACATTCTCCCTCCCCGGCCGGGGAGGGCGGTCGGAGCGCAGCGGAGACCGGGTGGGGGCGGCAGGGCAAGGCCGCACGATGTTTTGCCTTGTCCTTCCCAACCCGCCAATGCTCCGCATCGACGACCCTCCCTCCGAGGGGGAGGGAGGCGGACCGTGCTAAATCTCCGCGCCCGTCGTGCGCATGATCTCGGCGCGCAGCTCGGGCAGACCCAGCCCCTTTTCGGCCGAGGTCACGGCGACGGCGGGGAAGGCGGCGGGGCGTTTGGAGATGGCCTTCAGCGTCGCCGCCTGCACCGTATCGCGCTCATGGGCCTTGATCTTGTCGGCCTTGGTCAGGACGATCTGATAGCTGACGGCGGCCAGGTCGAGGGCGTCCAGGGCCTCGGTGTCGACCGACTTCAGCCCGTGGCGCGCGTCGATCAGCAGATAGACCCGCTTCAGCGTGACGCGCCCGCGCAGATAGTCCCGTCCCAGGTTCTGGAATTGGCGCACCGTCGACTTCGACGCCTTGGCCCAGCCATAGCCGGGCAGATCGACCAGCCGCAGCCTGCCGTCGAGGTCGAAGAAGTTGACCTCGCGTGTGCGGCCCGGTTCGTTCGAGGCCCGCGCCAGTTTGTGCATGCCCACCAGCCCGTTGATCAGGCTGGACTTGCCGACGTTGGAACGACCCGCGAAGGCGATCTCGGGCAGGTCCGGCTCGGGCAGTTGCTCGATCTTTGCCGCCCCCATGACGAAGGTCGCGGGCCGCGCGAACAGCACGCGCGCGGCCTCAATGTCCTCGTCGGTGTAGTCGGTCAAGCCGGAGCCTTCTTCAGCTTGCCGATGAAGTCGTCGATCGGGTTCTCGGCCCCGAAGCGGTGCATGATGAAATACTGCTGGCCGATCGACAGGATATTGTTCCACGCCCAGTAGACCAGCAGCCCGGCCGGGAAATTCGCCATGATGAAGGTGAAGATCAGCGGCATGAACATGAAGATCTGGCGCTGGACCGGATCGGTTGCAGGGGGGTTCATGGCCTGCTGCAGCCACATGGTGAGGCCGTACAGGATGGCCAGCACGCTCAGGGCCAGGGTGAAGCCACCGCCGGCGTGATGCGAGATCAGGCCGTTGATCAGGGGGGCGGTCGACGGATCCCAGGGGATCAGGCCGAACAGGTTCCAGATGTTGGTCGGATCGGGTGCCGACAGGTCGCGGATCCAGCCGAAGAAGGGCGCGTGCCGCATCTCGATCGTGACGTAGAGCACCTTGTACAGGGCATAGAAGACCGGGATCTGGACCAGGATGGGCAGGCAGCCCGCCAGCGGATTGATCTTCTCCTTCTGGTACAGCTCCATCGTGGCCTTCTGCTGGGCCTGGGGGTCGTCCTTGTGCTGCTCCTTGATCTTCTCCATCAGCGGCTGGAGTTTCCGCATCTTGGACAGGCTCTCGTAGCTCTTGTTGGCCAGCGGGAACATGATCAGCTTGATGGTCAGGGTCAGCAGCAGGATGGCCACGCCGAAGTTGCCGACGACGCCATAGAAGAACTCGACCAGCAGGAAGATCGGTCGCGTCAGGAAGAACAGGAAGCCCCAGTCGATCGCATAGATGAAGCGCGGCAGATCGTACTGCTTCTCGTATCCCGACAGGATTTCGTTGCGCTTGGCACCCGCGAACAGGTGCTGGACCTCGGTCACCTGACGGCCCGGCTGGATCGTGCGCGCGGCCCCCAGCATCCTGGCCTCGTGGATATCGTAGGTGGCGGCGTCGGTGACGCGGAACTCGGCCTGGATCGCCTCGTCCTGCGGCGGGATCAGCGCTGCCATCCAGTATTTGTCGGTGATGCCCAGCCAGCCGCCGGTGGAGTCGAATTCCTGGCGCGGTTTCTTGGCCCAGTCGCCGTACTTCAGCTGGGTGGTCGCAAAGCCGTCGCCCTTGGAGAAGGTGCCGATGCCGCCCTCGTGCAGGATCTGGGTCTTGCCCAGCGCCGGCGGCACGCCCTGGCGCTCGACGCGGCCATAGGGGGCGATGGTGATCGGGGCGGTGCCCAGGTTGGCGACCGTGTCGGTCACCGTGAACATGTAGCGGGCGTCGACCGACAGCACGCGCGTGAAGCGCAGGCCCTGGCCGTTGTCCCATGTCAGGGTGACGGGGGTCGTCGGGGTCAGGGTCGATCCGGCGGTCAGCCGCCAGACCGTATTGGCCCCGGGAACCCCGCCCGGGACATTGGGTCCGGTCCAGCCGAACTGGGCGAAATAGGCGTGCTCCATGCCCTGCGGGCGGAACAGCTCCTCGTACGGAGACGTCGGATCGATGGTCTGCCGATAGTTCTTCAGGAACAGGTCGTCGATCCGCCCGCCCTGCAGCGACAGCGAGCCCTGCAGCGTCGGGGTCGACACCGGGATGCGCGCGACATTGCCGAGGGCCTTGGTGCGGTCGGTGACGAAGGTGACCGGTCCGGTCGCGCCCGTGGACGTCGGGATGCCCGCCGTCGGCGTGCCCGCGGCGGCCGCCGTCTGCTCCTGCGCCTCGGCAGCGGCGGCTTCCTGCATGGCTTTCCGCTGGGCGGCCACGGGGCCCATGTAGAACACCTGGTACAGGATCAGGATGACCGCCGTGCACACGGCGAAGATCACCATGTTGCGCGTGTTTTCGTTCTTCATGCGGATCAGGGGTCCTGAGGGGGCGTATCGGGGGTCGTCGGGCCGTCGTCGGCCTTGCCGGACCGGCCGGGGCCGGGGGTGGTCGCCAGCCTTGTAAGCGCCGATTTCACGTCGTCAAGTAAACGGTCCCAGGGGCGGTCGGCCGTGCCCTGGCGCGCGATCAGCACATAGTCGCTGCCGGGCAGGCCATGGAGGGGAACCATGGTCCGCGCGGCCTCTCTCAGCCGCCGCTTGCAGCGGTTTCTGTCGACCGCGCCGCCGACCTTTCGCGTGGCGGTGAAGCCCAGGCCGATCGCCGGATTGGCGTCGTTCCGCTCCAGCCGCTGCACGACCACCGCGCCGCGCGCCAGCGAAACGCCTTTCGCGGCCGCCAGAAACTGGGGCCGTCGGGTCAGACGCTGGATTTTGGGTCGATTTTCCATCCTGCCACCCTGGCCCTGAGGAAGAGGGCTTGAGCGCACGACGGCGACGCCGTCGTTCCTGCGCGAAAGGGTGAGGGGTTACAGTGCCAACCGGCGAGGGCAACACCCCTCACCCTTTCGGCTGGCGCATCGCTGCGCTCTGCGAGCCTCAAGCCCTCTCCCGCAGGGAGAGGGCAAGCTTCCGGCCTAGGCGGTCAGCTTCTTGCGACCCTTTGCGCGGCGGCGCGCAACGATCTTCTGTCCGTTCTTGGTGGCCATCCGCGAACGGAAGCCGTGACGGCGCTTGCGCACGAGTCGCGACGGCTGATAGGTCCGCTTCACGGTCGGCTCCAGGGGTTATGAGTGGCGCGCAAGGACAAGGGCGTCCTTCGCAGGAAGGGCGGGCGTATAAGGGGGCAGGCTTCGGCTGTCAACGCCGGGAAGGGGTCCCGGACGCCGCTGGAGCGTTGAGGCATGATGGATCGCATCAAGAAATATCTGCCCCTCGTGGTCCTGGGTGGCGTCATCGCCCTGATCTTCGCCATGGGCTGGAACCGCTACCTGTCGCTGGACACCCTGCGGGATCATGGGCTGGAGCTGAGGGGCTACGCCGCAGAGCACTACATCCTCGCCCTGCTGGCCCTGATGGCCGTGTTCGCGATCCTGACCGCCAGCGTGGTTCCCGGCGTCTTCTTCGTCACCATCACGGCGGGCTATCTGTTCGGCCCCTGGGTCGGCGGGGTCTCGACCTCCATCGCGGCCACCGTCGGCGCCCTGATCGTCTATGCGGTCGCCCGTTCGGCCCTGGGCACCGACCTGCGCAGGAAGGCCGAGCGCGACCAGGGGATGCTGAAGACGGTCTGCGCCGCCATCGACCGGGACACCTTCTGGTATGTGCTCGCGTCGCGTCTGGCCGTCGTCGTGCCCTTCCACATGATCAATGTCGCCGCCGGGATCATGTCCGTGCGGCTGGTGCCCTATACGATCGCGACGGTGATCGGTCTGCTGCCCGCCCACATCATCTACTGCTGGATCGGCTCGCGATTGAGCACGCTTCTGGCCACCAACCCCGATCCCGACTTCCAGGCCCTGTTCGGCCAGTTCTGGGCCCCGATGGCGGGCGTGTTCGTTCTGGCCGTCGTTCTGCCGCTGGTCCTGAAGGCAATCCAGCGCCATCTGCCGGGGGCCGCCACGCCATGAGGTCGCCGGAGGTCCAGACGCCCGGCCTCGGCGATCGCCTGCGCGACCGGCTCCACCTGCCTGCGGACTGGCGCGAACGCCTGCGCCCCCAGGCTCCCGACGGCCTGTCGTCGCGCCTGTTCCTGCTGACCGTCCTGTTCACCCTGGTGGTAGAGGCGCTCATCCTCGGGCCCAACGCCGCCTCCTTCCACGAGCGGTGGCTTCTGGACCGGCTGCAGGCTGCGGAACTGGCCTCCGTCGGGGTCGAGGCCCTGCCTTACAGCGCCGTGGACGAACAGACGGCCGATCAGCTGCTCCGCATCGGCGGTGTGTCGGCCGTGGCCATCAGCGACCAGGGGGTGATGCGCCAGCTGCTGCGTGCGCCCAATCTACCGCGAACCCCTGACTTCATCGACCTGAGGCGCAAAAACAGCGGCGCGCGTCTGCTGGATCCCATCCGCACCCTGTTCGGCCCCGCCGACCGCTCCATCCGGGTCCGGGCCGCGCCCCGCTATCGTTCCGGCGACTTCATCGACGTGGTCGCCCCGGCCGAGCCCCTGAAGCAGGAGCTGCAGGCCTTCCTGCTGAACAGCCTTCTGGTCTCGCTGCTGATCTCGGTCGTGGCCGGCGGGCTTCTGTATGCCGGTCTGGCCTATCTGGTCCTGCGTCCCCTTCGGCGCGTGACACGCTCGATCGAGAGCTTTGCCGCCGACCCCAACGCCATGGCCGGCCCCCCCTCGGATCGCCAGGACGAGATCGGCAAGGTCGAACGCGAACTGGCCCGGATGCAGGAAGAAGTCCGCCTGTCGCTGCGCTCCCGGTCGCGCCTCGTGGCCCTGGGAGAGGCCGTGGCCAAGATCAACCACGACCTGCGCAACATGCTGACCTCGGCCCAGATCGCGTCTGACAGGCTGGCGGATTCCGCCGACCCCCAGGTCGCCAAGGCCCTGCCGCGACTGGAGCGGGCGCTCGGCCGCGCCGCCGCCCTGACCCGCAACGTGCTGGACTATGGCAAGTCCGAGGAGCCCGCGCCTGTCCTGGATCGCATCGCCCTGGCCCCTGCCGTCACGGCCGCCGCCGAGGATGCCGGACTGGAACCGACCGGCGTCAAACTGGTCAAGGTCATCCCGCCCCGCTTCACCGTCCACGCCGACAGCGATCAGTTGCACCGCATCCTCGTCAATCTGATGCGCAACGCCCGTCAGTCCATCGAGGGGGACGCCACGCGCGTCGGCCGTCGCAGGGGCACGGCCCGGGGCGCGGTGCGGGTCGAGGCGCAGGCCGGGGCCGGGGGCGAGGGCTGTATCATCCGGGTGACCGACGATGGTCCCGGCATTCCCCTGCGCCTGTCCGAACGCCTGTTCGAGCCCTTCGTCAGCGGCGCGGGCGGCGACGGCACCGGGCTGGGCCTGACCATCTCGCGCGAACTGGCCGCGGCCCATGGCGGCGAGCTTCGCCTGGTCCAAACCGGTCCCGCCGGCACGACGTTCGAGCTGAGGCTGCCGGGCCAGGCCTAATCCGTCCGTGCCACGCCCTCGCGGCGGTCGTCCGCTCCGCCATCCCAGTGATCGCCGCGCCAGATGCCGCCATGCAGGCCCGAGTTCTCGGACGTGTTCGGGGCCAGGACGATGCCAGTGGCCGCCAGCCCCGCCTCCAGCGTCGGGCCGAACCGCGACGTATCGGCCCCGAATCCCGGGCCCTTGGCCACCAGATTGGGCAGGTCGAACGCGGCCTGGACCGGCAGGTCCCACACCAGGGTTCCGATAAGTCCCTTGGCCACATAGGCCAGGATCGACGACCCGCCCGGCGATCCCATGGCCCCGACCAGCCGGCCTTGCCGGTCCAGAATGATGACCGGAGACATAGAGGAGCGCGGCCGTTTGCCCGCGGCCACCGCATTGGCCACCGGCTGGCCTTCGGGCGTCGTCGGCGTGAACGAGAAGTCCGTCAGCTGATTGTTCAGGAAATAGCCGTTGGCCATCCGGCCCGAGCCGAACACGCTCTCCACGGTCGTGGTCATCGATACGGCATTGCCCCGCGCATCCACCACGACGAAATGCGAGGTGCCGGCCGGCTCCTGCGTCGCATCGGGGGCCCGGAAGATGCCCCCTGGCGGCGTCCCGGCGCTCGCCGCCCCGGTCAGGCCAGGGGCCAGGGCCGCGCGGTCGGCGACATAGTCCGGGTCCAGCAGCCCCGCCACCGGAACCCCGACGAAGGCCGGATCGCCGACGTAGCGGTCGCGATCTGCGTACATCAGCCGCTGCAGCTGGGCGAACATCGTCCAGGCCTCCGGGCTCGTCTCGCCCAGCGCCAGCTCACGCGCAGCCCCCGGCGTCTCGGCCATGGCCAGCAGCTGCAACAGGCTGACGCCGCTGGACGGCGGCGGCGGGATGCACACGACATAGACCCGGAACGGTCGGCACAGGGCTTCGCGTGCAATGGGTCGATAGGCGGCCAGATCGGCGGCGGTCAGCGCCCCGGGCCGCGCGCCTGCGTGCACCGTATCCACGATCGCCTGCGCCCGCGGTCCGGAATACAGCGCCCCGGCCCCCTCGCGCGCCAGGGCTGCGACCGTTTCGGCATAGGCCGGGTTCGTCAGCGTGTCGCCCGCGACATAGCGTGTCCCGTCGGGTTTGGTGAAATAGGCGTTGGCCCATTCGGTCCGCGCCTGTCCGCCGGTCAGGGCGATCATGCCGGCCAGTCGCGGACTGACCACGAACCCGTCCCGCGCCAGCCGCTCCGCGTCGCCGAACAGGTCCGACCAGGCCAGAACGCCGTGATCCTTCTGCGCCAGCCCCAGCATGGCGACCGCGCCCGGCACGCCCGTCGACCGGCCGCTCAGCACCGCGTCCATGAAGGGCAGGGGGGTTCCGTTCTCGTAGAACAGCTCGGGCGTCGCCGCCGCCGGTGCGGTCTCGCGCCCGTCATAGGCCGTGACCTCACCTGTCCCGGCGTCGAAGACCATCATGAACGACCCGCCGCCCAGGCCGGACGACTGCGGCTCGACCAGCCCCAGTACCGCCTGGATCGCCACCGCCGCATCGACCGCCGACCCGCCGCGCCGCAGGATCGCCAGGCCCGCCTCCACCGCCAGTGGATTGGCCGCCGCGACGAACGGACCGCGCGCGGGTTCGGACCGCGTTTCGGCGACGGTCACCGGGCTCCCGCCGCCTGCCGGCCGGCTGACCGCCGCGTTCAGGGTCTGACACGCCGTCAGACTCGCCATCATGGCGAAAGCGACCAGGGCGCGGATCGACGACGTCAGCATGGAAACCCTCTGGCACGGACACGCGGGGAGGCGCACGCCATCGACCTAGGCCCGGCCGCCCCGCCCGCCAAGCCCTGCTTGCAGCGACCTCGCTCACTTTGCCCGAAATCCGGGTTGCGCCCCGGGGATCGACCCGCTAGATACCCGCCCTCGCCGAAAGGCCTGTGCGCGCCCGTAGCTCAGCTGGATAGAGCATCAGACTACGAATCTGAGGGTCGGACGTTCGAATCGTTCCGGGCGCGCCACTTCTTCCCCCTCACAGGTTTCATCCGGGCACACAGTTCTGCCTCCGGACGACCAGTCGGTCGGAGCGTTTCCGGTGTGGGATCGCAATGGGGCCGGCGCCTCGGCGCGACGGTCAAGGAAATCTGCACCTCTGCAAAGCCTCGGTGGTTCCGGATGGCGGGCGTCCGGGCCACAGTGTCCGGATGTCGAACGCCAGCGCGCCCATCATCGCAAACACCCTCAGCGGACGCGTCCGCGGCGTGACCATCGACGGGGTGGACCGGTTTCTCGGTGTGCCCTACGCCGCTGCGCCCGTCGGACCGCGCCGTTTCGAGCTGCCCCAACCCCATGCGCCCTGGTCGGGGGAATGGGACGCGACGGCCTTCGGTCCTACCGCGCCCTATCAGTTGCGAGACTTCCCCACGCTCGACCTTGTGCCCCTGGTCGGGTCGGGCTGGGTCCAGGGCGACGAATGCCTGAATCTGAACATCTGGACGCCGGGCGTCCGTGACGCGGCGGGCCTGCCGGTCATGGTGTTCATCCACGGCGGAGCCTGGGTCGGCGGAGCGGGGTCCGCGCCGGCCCAGGACGGAACCAGCTTTGCCCGCAATGGCGTGGTCTGCGTCACCATCAACTATCGGCTCGGGATCGAGGGCTTCCTGCCCATTCCGGGCGTCCCCACCAATCTGGGCCTGCGCGACATGATCGCGGCGCTGGAGTGGGTGCGCGGCAATATCGCCGGCTTTGGCGGCAACCCCGACAACGTCACGGTTTTCGGCGAATCCGCCGGGGCCATGTCGATCGCGGACCTTGTCGTCTCGCCCCTGGCGAAAGGCCTGTTCCGGCGCGCCATCCTGCAGAGCGGTCACGGATCGATGGTCCGGTCGGTCAGGACGATGCGCCGGGTCGTCGACCGGATCGCGAAGGTTCTGGATGTGCGTGCCGATGCGGCAGGCTTTCGCTCGGCCAGCCTTCAGGCGGGGCTCGACGCCCAGGATGTGGTCCAGGCCCCGACATCGGGTCTGGACATGCGCGGCGAGAATGGTCGGGACCCCGCCTATGGACTGAGCAAATTCCTGCCCGTGCATGGGGACGACGTGATCCCCGTGCCGCCCCTGAAGGCCCTGGCGAAGGGGGCCGGGGCCGAGGTCGATCTGCTGATCGGCACGAACGCCGAAGAGATGAACCTGTATTTCGTCCCGACCGGGGTGAAGGCGAAACTTGGCCGGTTCCTGGCGTGGTTCCTGATGAGCCGGACCGAGCGGGGCGCGCTCGGCATCCTGCGGCGCTACGGCCTGGGCCAGCGAGGGGAAACGGGCGGCGCGACCCTGACCCGGGCCCTGACCGATCTGGTATTCCGTTGGCCGGCCCGGGCCTATGCCCAGGCCCATCAGGGGCGCACGCATTTCTACGAGATGGACTGGCGCTCGCCGGCGATGGGCGGCGAACTGGGGGCCTGTCACGCGGTGGACATTCCGTTCGTGTTCAACACCCTGGCCACGGCGGCCGGGCCGAAGGGGATCCTGGGCCCGACAGTGCCGCTGCAGGCCCTGGCCGATCGCATCCACGGGATCTGGATCGACTTCGCCCGTGACGGCTCGGCCCCTTGGCCCGCGTACGACGCGGACACGCGACAGGTCTACCGTCTGGCCGAAGGCCGGGCCGGGCCGGACACGGACTTTCCGATCGCGGCGACGTGGCGCGAGTGATCCGGCGACGGGCCTGACGGACGTCGTGCCAAGTCTGACTGCGGATCGGCACAATCAGCGACCTTTCAGATAGGTCGCATTCCGTGCACCGTCGTCCCAACGACCGGAGCAGATCCGGCGCTATCAGGGCGGAACACACAATGCGCTTCATGACGATCCTTGCGGCCGGCGTCGGTCTGGCTGCCATATCCACGGGCGTCGCCTCGGCTCAGACGCAGGGCCAGCCGGCAACGACCGAACAGGCGGCCGCGGTCGACGACATCATCGTCACGGCCCGCAAGCGGTCCGAGCGTCTGATCGACGTCCCGGTGGCGGTCACCGCCGTCACCGCCGAGACGCTGGAGAGCCGGCAGTTCACCTCGATCCGCGACATCGCGGCCGTCACGCCGGGCCTGAACATCAACTCCGACGCCGCCGGACGCGCCTTCATCTCGATCCGGGGCATCGGCACGACCCTGCTGGACACGGTTCAGCCCGGCGTCGGCATCTTCGTGGACGGCGTCTATCAACAGAACACCTCCTATCTGAACAGCCCGACCCTGGCGGTCGAACAGATCGAGGTGCTGCGGGGGCCGCAGTCGACCCTGTTCGGGCAGAATACGCTGGGCGGGGCCATCAACGTCACGACCCGGCAGCCGTCGGACGTGCCCGAGGGCAAGCTGACAGCGACCTATGCCGGACCGGACAGCTACTACATCGTCGGCGGGACCGTCGCAGGTCCGATCATTCCGGGCGTCCTGGCCGGTCGTCTGTCGGTCGGCACGCAGCGGCGCGACGGCTTTATCGAGAACAGCCTGCTGGGTTTCGACGACGCCAACCGGCTCGAGCAGAACACCATCCGCGGCGCGCTGCGCTGGCAGGCCGGGCCCGCGGTCATCAACCTGAACGCCTATCATGACGAGGTGAACGGCACCAACCCGCTCTATGCCGTCACCACGGGACCGACCGTCTACATCGACGATGCGAGGACCAATTTCCGCAGCATCGCCAACTACGAATACAACGGCATCAACGGCCGTCTCCAGTTGCCGCTGAACGCGCAGCACGATCTGACCGTCATCGCTTCCTACGACAAGCGCGACGCCGACAGCGACAGCGACGGCGACTTCCAGTCGATCAACCTGTTCCGTTCGACCGCCGAGAATACGCTGGAAACAAGGAGCGTCGAGGCGCGCATCGACAGCCGCTGGAGCGACGACCTCACCTCGGTGATCGGCGTGTTCAGGTCGAACCAGACCCAGGACCAGACCTCGGCGACCCTGGTGGTACCGGCGGGTCTGACGGTCCCGGCCTTCGCCAACTCCGACGCGGACATCTGGGCCGTCTTCGGCACGGCGTTCTGGAACATCCAGCCGGACCTCGAGCTGACCGTCGGTCTTCGCTACGATCGCCAGACGATCGATTTCCAGAGTGCGCGCAACTCCCGCTACGAGGCCGAGGAGGTCCAGCCCCGGATCGCGCTGCGCAAGCGTCTCGACGACAACCACATGATCTACGCCTCGATCGCGCGTGGCTTCCGGGGCGGCGGCACGAACGGTCCGGGCGCGCCGAACCTGACCTATGACGGGGACTCGGTCTGGACCTACGAGGTCGGCACCAAGCTCAGCACCGAGGACCGGCGGATCTCCCTGCAGGGTGCGGTCTTCTACAACGACTACAAGGACATCATCGCCGCCAACAGCCTGGCGCCCTCGACCACCGGGGCCGGGATCGTCGGGATCAATCTGAACACCGGCGACGCGCGATCGTATGGCGTCGAGGCCGAGATCACGGCCGACCTGACCGACGCCTGGACGATCCGGGCCAGTGGCCTGCTGCAGAATGCCCGGATCACCGACGACACACGGTACCGTCAGACGACCGGCCGCCTGCTGCCCACCGACCGCATCCCGTTCCAGCCGGACTGGACCCTGAGCCTGCAGAGCGACTACGTCGTCCCGCTGGGTCAGGGAGAGCTGACCTTCTCGGGCGGCATCGTCGGCAAGGGCGACCGGATCGGCGCAGGCCTGTCGAGCACCTTCGCCCCTGAACTGGACAGCTATTTCCTCGCCAATGCGACGATCTCCTATCGCGTCAACGGCATGGAGTTCGCCGTCTTCTCCAACAACCTGTTCGACGAGGACTACTATGAGTCCTACATCGATTCCTCGACACTGACCGCCGCCGGCCTGCCGGCGCTGGGCAGCCTGGGGCAGGTCGGTGACGGTCGGCGCGTGGGGGTCCGCGTGGGGTACAGTTTCTAGGTCAGCCCGGGTTGGAACGACAGTGAACGCCTTGCCTCTCTCGCTGGAGTCGACCCGCCTCCCCGACGGCTTCATCGCAAGCCTTCGGGGAGTGTTCGGTGACCGGCTTCACCTCGGCGAGGCGATGCGGGCCCAGCACGGGGCCAGCGAGGCGCATTTCCACACCGTGCTGCCAGACGCGGTCGTCTTCGCCCTCTCGACCGAGGAGGTGGTGGCGGCGGTCAAGCTGTGCGGGGCCGCGGGCGTGCCGATCATCGCCTATGGCGCCGGCACCTCGATCGAGGGCAATACGACCCCGGTCAACGGCGGCCTGACCATCGACCTGTCGCTGATGGACCAGATCGTCCAGGTCAATGCCGAGGACTTCGACGTCACGGTCCAGGCGGGGTGTCGGCGCGAGCAGTTGAACGAACACCTGCGCGACGTCGGCCTGTTCTTCCCCATCGATCCGGGGGCCAATGCCACCATCGGCGGCATGGCCTCGACGCGGGCGTCGGGCACCAATGCCGTGCGCTACGGCACCATGCGGGAGGCGGTGCTGTCGCTGCGGGTCGTCACGCCGGATGGACGGGACATACGCACGGCCCGCAGGGCCAGGAAGTCGGCGGCCGGCTATGACCTGACGCGGCTGTTCGTGGGGTCCGAAGGCACGCTGGGCATCATCACCGAGATCACCCTGCGGCTGCACGGCATTCCGGAATCCATCCTGTCGGCGGTCTGCAGCTTCGAGACCCTGGCCGGGGCGGTCGATACGACCGTCCAGGCCATTCAGCTCGGCGTGCCGCTGGCGAGGGTCGAGATTCTGGACGACGTCCAGATGCGGGCCGTCAACGCCTGGTCCAACCTCGACTATCCGGAGAAGACGACGCTCTTTTTCGAGTTCCATGGCTCGGAGCGCTATGTCGAGGAGCAGGTGGCGACCGTCTCGGCCCTCGCGTCGGACAATGGCGGCGGAGCGTTCCAGTGGTCCAGCCTGCCCGAAGAGCGCGCAAGGCTGTGGAAGGCGCGGCACGAGGCCTATTACGCTGCGATCGGCCTGCGCAAGGGCTGCGTCGGCTGGCCCACCGACGTCTGCGTTCCGATCAGCCGCCTGGCGGAATGCATCACCGAGACCAAGAAGGATCTGGAGGCCGCCTCCATCCCCGGTCCGATCCTGGGCCACGTCGGCGACGGCAATTTCCACGTCGTCTTCGTCATCGATCCGGACAAGCCCGAAGAGGCGGCCGAGGCCGAGGCCCTGAACCGTCGCCTGGTCCAGCGCGCCCTCGACATGGACGGCACCTGCACCGGGGAACACGGCATCGGTCTGGGCAAGCAGGACTGGCTGGTCGCCGAGCTGGGCGATGCGGTCGACATCATGCGCACGATGAAGCGGGCCCTGGACCCCCAGAACCTGTTCAACCCGGGCAAGATCTTCACGCTGTAGCCAACCTATCAGATAGCTATTGCGAAACCTGTCAGATAGGTCCACCGTGGCTTCAGCCTCCGCAGAGAGGCGGGAGGAACATCATGGATCAGTCGCCGCCCGTGGCCGTGGCCCGTCGCTGCCTCGTCGTTTCGCCTGAACTCACCGTCCTGATCGGTCGAGGGCCGTTCGCCGATTTCCCCATGCCCGACGCGGCGGTCGCCGCCGTCTTCGGCTTCGGCACCATCGACACGCCGGCGACCCTGACCCTCGCGGGGATCGCCCATGCGCAGGACCTCGTCGGCGAGGACACGGGCGTCACCCGCATCCTGCTGTTGATCGCAGCCTCGGGGCTGGCGCGCATCAGCGCCCTCACCCTGCCCGGTGCCGACGACCGCCTGACCTATCATCTGCCCAGCGACCTGCGGGCCATCGCCCTGGCCCTGCGCGACTGTGAACGCGTCAGCGAGGCCGGTGACATCTATCGTACCGCCAAGTCGATCGAGCTGCTGTGCGAGACCTGGAGCGCCCTGGACAAGGGCGTCATGGTGCCGGTCGCGGGCGACAGCGACATGTCGCGCGCCGACAGCCTGCGTCTGCTGACCGCACGCCGACTGATCGACGAACAATGGCGGGAGAAGCTTTCCCTGCATGGCATCGCCGCCCAATGCGGTCTCAACCGCGAAAAGCTGACCCGAGGGTTTCGCCAGATGTTCGCCTGCAGCGTCGCCGAGGCGCTGGCCGAGCGCCGCCTGACCCAGGCCAGTCTGATGCTGGCCACCACCGACCTGCCGGTGTCCTCGGTCGGTTATGAGAACGGCTATCTGAACAACGCCAGCTTCGCGCGGGCCTTCGGGCGTCGTTTCGGCCAGTCTCCGTCGGACTATCGCGCCGCCCGGATCGCCGCCTGATGAGTGCCGTGAGCATGAGCGGCCCGACCGGAGGCGAGGGCGGCTCTCTCGTCCAGCGGGCCATCGACACCGTTCGCAATCATATTCGGACCGAGGGGCTCCGCGTCGGCGACTCCTTGCCGGGCGAGGGGCATTTCGCCGTCAAGCTGGGTGTCAGCCGGGCCGTCATGCGCGAAGCCTTCGGCGTGCTGGCGGCGCTGCGTCTGATCGATGTCGGCAATGGCCGAAAACCGCGTGTCAGTGCGATCGACGGCGCCGTGATCGCCAGCTCCCTCGACCACGCGGTCTCCACGGCCCAGATCTCGGTCGCCGAGGTTTGGGACGTTCGCCGGACCATCGAGCTTCGCACCGCCGCTCTCGCCGCCCAGAACCGCACCGATGCCGAAGCCCAGGTCATCGTCGATCTGGCCGAGGCCATGGATCGCGACCACGACGACATGACCAGGGTCGCCGCCCACGACATCGCCTTTCACGCCGCCATCGCGCGCGCCGGCAGGAACGCCCTGTTCGTCCAGATCGTGGCCTCGTTCGGGCCGCTGATGGAGGAGGCCGTCCCCGCCGCCTGGAAGACCCGGGTCGCCGAGGAAGATCGGGTCTCGACTCTCGAGCGTCACCGGGCGCTGGCCCGCGCCATTCTGAACCGCGACGTCGAGGCCGCCATCGAGGCCATGGACGCCCATTTCGACGCCTCGATCGGCGACATCCTGCGAGGGCTCTCGCACCCGGAGACGGTCCATGCATGATCCTTCCGCCGCCGTCATACCGGCGGCCCCCCAACCCGGGCGCGAGGTCGCCCGGCCGCGCGCGGTCGGCCTGACCCTGACGATCCTGGCGCTCAGCATCGCCAGCGGCTGCGCCATCCAGGCGGCGTTCAGTCCCGTGCAGGAGTTCGCCCGCACCGACCTGGGCATGAGTGACCTGCAGCTGGGTCTGGCCCAGGGTATGGCGACGGCCGTGCCCGCCGCCCTGCTGTCGATCCCGATCGGCTGGATGGCGGATCACAGCAACCGTGTGCGCATGATGCGAGTGCTCGCGGTCCTCTGGAGCCTCGGGGCCGCGGCGACCGCCTTCGCCACCTCCTTTGAACTCCTGTTCGCCGCCCGGATGCTGTCCGCTCTGGGCCTGACCGTCGTCCTGCCCGTGGCGATCTCGATTGCGGCCGACCTCGCCCCGCCCGAAACGCGCGGCCGGTCGCTGCTGCTGTTGTCGATGGGCAAGGTGGTCGGCCTGGCTTTGGCCTTCGCCCTGGGCGGCGCGCTGTTCACGGTTCTGTCGAGCCGGCCCGATCCGCTTTTCGGCATGGCCGCCTGGCGCGCGACCCAGCTGATCTTCGCGGGCTTCAGCCTGGTCCTGGTCCTGCCGCTGCTGATGCTTCGCGAGCCGGTCCGCCAGGAGGTCGCCAGCGCCGGTGCCGGGTTCGGGGCATCGATGGGCGCCCTGTGGGCGCGGCGCAGCCTGCTGGTACCGCTGTTCGTGGGCCAGATCACGGTCATCATGGCCGATGCCTCGGCCAGCATCTGGGCGACGCCCGTTCTGATGCGGACCTATGGATTGCAGCCCGCTGACTTCAGTGCCTGGATGGGTCTGGTCCTGCTGGGCTCCGGTCTGGTCGGCACCCTCGCGGGTGGCTTTGCGGCCGATGCCGGTCTGAAGCGCGCGGGCGGGGGGGGCCTGCTGATGACCGCCGTCGTCGCCTCCGCCATCGGTGTGCCCGCCGCCCTGTTTCCGATCATGCCGGCCGTGCCCGGCTTTGCGATCATGCTGACGATCCTGCTGCTGGCCGGCACGGCGACGGGCCTGATCACCGGCACCGCCATCGCCGTTCTGGTGCCCAACCAGTTCCGTGCCCTGTGTCTGGGCTCATTCGTCGTCGTGGGGTCCTTCATCGGCTTCGGCGTGGCCCCCTCGCTGGTGACCGTCATCAGCGAGGCGATCGGAGGGCCCGGTGCGCTCGCGCCGTCGCTCGCGGGGGTCAGCCTGGCGTCCAGCATCCTGTCGCTCATCGCCTTCGCCCTTGCCGCGAGGGCCGCACCCGGACGGACGTGACCGCGCCCCGGCTGTCACGCGCGACGCTGGACCGTCTGCCCCGTGACATCGCCGGCCTGACCTACGACCCCCGGGCCATCACGCCCGGTATAGTCCACATCGGGCCCGGCGCGTTCCATCGCGCCCATATGGCGCGCTACGTCCATGCCCTGATGAACCGGGGACAGGCGATGGACTGGGGTATCGTGGGGGTGGGCCTGATGCCCGGCGACGCCCGCGTGTGCGAGGCGCTGGGGCCACAGGACGGCCTCTACACCCTGATCGAGCGCGACGACGATCGCGCATCGGCCCAGGTCGTCGGCTCCATCACCGACATCCTGGGGCCCGGAGCTGTGGACAGGGTTCTGGACCGAATCCAGGCTCCCGGCGTCCGGATCGTCAGCCTGACGGTCAGCGAGACCGGCTACTGCCTGGACGCCGAAACCCGTCGGCTGGACTTCTCCCATCCCGCCATCGTCGCCGATCTGGCCACGCCGCGCGCGCCGACCAGCCCGATCGGGATCCTGGTCGAAGCCTGCCGTCGTCGCAGGGACGCGGGCCGGCCTGCCTTCACCGCATTGAGTTGCGATAACCTGCCCGGGAACGGGCGATTGCTCCGGAATGCGGTGCTGGCCCTGGCCGGGCGGATCGACGCCGGGCTGGCCGAATGGATCGGCACCCATGCCCGGTTTCCCGGCACCATGGTCGATCGCATCACGCCCGTGACGCGGCCCGCAGATGTCGCGGCCTTCGAGGCGGCGTACGGCATCGCGGATCGCTGGCCCATCTTCTGCGAGCCCTTCACCCAGTGGGTGATCGAGGATGATTTCGCCGACGGCCGTCCGGACTGGGAGGCCGTCGGGGTCCAGTTCACGGCCGACGTCGAACCGTTCGAGCAGATGAAGCTGCGGCTGCTGAACGCCAGCCATCTGGCCCTGGCGTCCGTCGGCTGGCTGGCGGGTCATCGAATGGTCGCCGAGGCGATGCGCGATCCGCGACTGGAGCGCTACATCCGCGCCCTGATGCGCCGGGAAACGGCACCGACCTTGCCGGCGGCCCTGCCGGTCGATCTTCAGGCCTATCAGGACAGGCTGGTGAAGCGGTTTTCCAACCGGACGCTGGAGGACACGCTCGAACGGATCAACACCGATGCGTCGCTCAATCTGCTGCTCGATCCCATCCGGGACAGACTGGAACAGGGGCGACCCTTCAACCGGCTGGCGATCGCCGTGGCGGCCTGGATCCGTCGGCTGGCGACGATCGGCGATGGGGCGCTGGTCCTGCGCCATCCCCTGGCAGACGATCTCAGGGCACGCGCGCGGTCCCGGGCACCCGACCCCGGACCCGTTCTCGCCATGACGGACATCTTCGGCAGCCTGTCCGGAAACCCCGTGTTCGTCGCCGCCGTGCGCCGGTGGTCGAGCGCGCTGGACCGCGCCTGTCCGGGCATTCAGGGCTCGCGTTCAGCCTAGATGTGCTGATGCGATGGCTCGCGTCGTCACGTCCGGCGTCGCCCGTGCCCTTCTCATGGGTTGAGGTCGAGGCCCCGGGAGCCGATACAGCGGCGCATGAGCGACACGCCCCCCGCCGACATGACCTATGCGCGCTATCTGGACCTGGACCGGCTGCTGTCGGCCCAGAACCCTCTCAGCGACCAGCACGACGAAATGCTGTTCGTCGTCATTCACCAGGCCAAGGAGCTGTGGCTCAAGCAGATCCTGCATGAAGTCGCCCTGGCCAAGACCCTGGTGCGCTCGGGCGACCTGGTTCCGGCCTACAAGAGCCTGGCCCGGGTCAGCCGCATCCAGGCCGTGATGACCCAGAGCTGGGACATTCTGGCCACCATGACGCCGGCGGACTACCTGATGTTCCGGGGCGTGCTGGGGTCCAGTTCCGGCTTCCAGAGCGACCAGTTCCGGCGTCTCGAGACCATGCTGGGCCTGAAGGATCCCAAATTCCTGGTGTTCCAGGAAGACCGGCCCGAGGCGCACGCCGCCCTGTCGGCCGCCCTGGCCGCGCCCAGTCTCTACGACGACGCCCTGTCGCAACTGGCAGCGGCGGGCATGCCGGTGCCCGAGGCCGTCCTGAACCGCGACGTCAGTCAGCGCTATGTGCCCGACGAGGCCGTCGAGGCCGCCTGGCTGGAGGTCTATCGCGACACCGGCCGATGGTGGGAGCTGTACCAGCTGGCCGAGAAGCTGGTCGATCTGGACGACGCCCTGGTCACCTGGCGGCACAAGCATGTGGTGACGGTAGAGCGCATCATCGGACGCCGTCGAGGCACAGGCGGGACCGACGGCGTCGGCTATCTGTCATCGACGCTGGAGCGGCGGTGCTTCCCGGAGCTGTGGTCGCTGCGCACCCGGCTCTGACAACGCTGCGGCCGGTCGGGCGGCGCGGTCTGGACGGGAAAGGAATGGTGGACGCGACAGGGATTGAACCTGTGACCCCCTCGATGTCAACGAGGTGCTCTCCCGCTGAGCTACGCATCCGCCAAGACGGTTCCGGACAGGTCCGGAACGGGAAGGAGGGGTCTATACCCCAGCCCATGCGAAGGCCGCAAGGGCGAAACCGGGGCGATATTCAGGCCGCCGCGCACATCTTGTCGACCTCGGCGACCAGGTCGCGCAGATGGACGGGTTTGGACAGGACCTTGGCCTGGGGGCTGGCCTGGGCCGCGCTCAGGGCGACGGCCGCGAAGCCGGTGATGAACATGATGCGCAGGCCGGGCTGACGGGCGGCGGCCACGCGGGCGACCTCGATCCCGTCGGCACCGGGCATCACGATATCGGTCAGCAGAAGATCGTAGGGACCACTTTCCAGAGCGTCGATGGCCTCGTCGCCATTCTCGCAGTCCACCACCTCGTGTCCCGCCCGTTCCAGCGCCCGGGTCAGGAAACCTCGCAGCGATGAGTCGTCTTCGGCCAGCAGAATGCGCGCCATGCTTTCGTCGTCCCCCGGTTCAGGCCAACAGGCTAGGCCGAGAACGGTAAACCGGCCATGAAATTCATCGATCCGGCGACCGGCCGGGCTGTGGATGACGGGCAAAAACAGTCTATGCGGGTCGGGTGACCCCTGAGCCGAGCCCACATCCGCCGCCTTCGATCCCGTCGGGCGACGTGTTCGACATCGTCTGGCCCGGCGGACCGGCGGGGCGTCTGGTCTTCGCCTCGCCGCACTCCGGGGCTCACAGGCCCGATGACATGCGTTCGGTCCCCGGCCTGTCCCCGCTGACTCTGAGAAGCGCCGAGGACGTGGCCGTCGATCGCCTGATCGCGGTCGGCGCCGACCATGGTGTTCCGGTCCTGAGCGCCCGGATCTCGCGCGCCTATCTGGACCTGAATCGATCTCCGACCGAGATCGATCCGGTCCTGATCGAGGATGCGCCGATGGCCGAACCGACCGGCAAGGTCGCCGCGGGGTTCGGGGTGGTTCCGCGGCGTGCGGGTGACGGCACCCCGCTCTATGACCGCCGCCTTTCGCTGGCCGAGGCCGAGGGCCGGATCGCGCGGGTTCACACACCTTACCATGCGGCCTTGCAGGCCTTGATGGCTGCGGCCAGGCACCGTCACGGCATGGCCATGCTGGTCGACTGGCATTCGATGCCGTCCCGGGCGGCCGGTGTGCCCGGCCGGGGGCAGAGGAGCGTGGACATCATCCTGGGAGACCGTCACGGGGCGGCCTGCCGGTCGGCGACCTCACGTCGGGCGCGCGCCCTTTTCGAGGCCCGGGGGTGGCGGGTCGGGCTGAACGCGCCCTATGCCGGCGGTTATGCCACCCAGCACTGGGGGCGACCGGGGGCTGGATATGAAGCGCTACAGGTGGAGATCAACCGCGCCCTCTATCTGGACGAGCGCACCCTGGAGCCTTCGTCGGAGTATGAGAGCTTCAGGTCTGCCCTGGCCGGGGTGATCGCGGAACTGGCCGCCGACAAACTGTGACAGCGGCCAAAAAAAGCCGCGCCCGAGGGCGCGGCATAAAGTCTATAGGGAGGAAACGCCCAGGAAGGGCAAGACGCCCGGAGGCGTCGAAGTTCAAGCTAGGTTGCAATGCACAATACGTCAAGCAAGGTTTAACGCGCCTGCGATCACGCCGTGTTACCGACCGAAATGCCCGTGTGGCGCGATGCAAGCGATTTCACGGCGGGAAACGGACGCTCCCTATGACCGCCAATCATATTGCAGTGCAAAATGTCAGGTTCCGGACGCGCGATTGACCTCGATCAGCCGTCTTGCCGTACGGATCGCCCGGGCGGCCGGCGAGGCGGACTGACGCCAGACCAGCAGGGCGAACACCGACAGCACCCCGGCCGCCAGCCAGATCGGCCCGAACAGCCATGCGGCGGCGGCCAGGGCGAAATAGTATCCCCTGACCCCCTGGCTGAAGGCGGCAAGCGCCGGGTTCAGCACCTCGGCCGTGGCCTCACCGAAGGCGATCCGGTCGCCCTCCGAATGCACTTCCGGCGCGGCCCCGATCAGGGCCAGCGCATAGTTCATCTGCCGGATCGACCAGATGAAATCGAGTAGGCCTCGGGCCAGGCACAGCAGCACCAGGCCCAGCTTGGCCTCAAGCAGCTTGACCGGCACATCCTCCGCGCCGACGGCGGTGAACCCCTGCAGGGCCTGATCCCCGCCGAACAGGATGCCGCCGACCCCTGCGATCAGCAGCAGGTTGGACGAGGCAAAGAACGAACCCGAATTGATCGAATGCCCCAGAAGCTGGCTGTCCAGAAGCCGGATCTCCCGGTGCGTCATCGCCGTCATCCAGGCATGGCGGATGGTCAGCATGTCCGAGTTCAGCGATCCGCTGCGGTGGGCCAGGACGCGCAGCAAGGGGTCGTACCCCAGCCAGCACAGGAAGAAGAGCGCCAGTCCCAGCCCGTCGATTGCCGTCATTGCTCCGCTGTCTCCATGCGCGCGGCCCGCCATCGCGGCTTGCCGTGCAGCGCTGCAGGCCCTATCACGCCTGCCTCTCTTTCGCAGTCGCACAATCGAGCCCGGTATGAACCTCGACGCTATTCCCGTCGGACCCAACCCGCCCTGGGACATCAACGTCGTCATCGAAATCCCGCAGGGCGGCCTGCCGGTCAAGTATGAGATGGACAAGGCCTCGGGTGCCCTGTTCGTCGATCGCTTCCTGCATACGTCGATGTACTATCCCGGCAACTACGGCTTCATTCCGCATACCCTGTCGGACGACGGTGACCCCTGCGATGTCATCGTGCTGAACCCGACGCCGGTGGTGCCGGGCTGCATCATCCGTTCGCGCCCGATCGGCGTGCTGAAGATGGTCGACGAGGCCGGTGGCGACGAAAAAATCCTGGCCGTGCCGGTCGACAAGCTGAACCCCTACTACACCGATATTGCCAGCTATCGGCAGCTGCCGACCATCCTGGTCGAGCAGATCGAGCACTTCTTCAGCCGCTACAAGGACCTGGAAAAGGGCAAGTCGGTCACGGTCCGGGGCTGGGGAGACGCTGGCGAGGCCGCCGAGCTGATCGCCATCGGCATGCGCGCCCATGAAGACGCCCAGGCCGCCAGGGCCAAGGGCAAGGCCGCCAACGCCGCCTGATTGCCGCAGGGACCGTCATCCCCATATGGCGGGGATGACGACGCTCTCGATTCTTGACCTTGCGCCGGTGCCCGATGGGTCCGATGTGTCCCGGGCCCTGGCCAACACCATCGACCTGGCCCGCCACGCCGAACGGCTAGGCTACAATCGTTACTGGCTGGCCGAGCATCACAATATGGCCGGTATCGCCTCGGCCGCGACCTCGGTCGTGATCGGAGCCGTGGCGGCGGCGACGACGTCCATCCGCGTCGGCGCGGGCGGCGTCATGCTGCCAAACCATGCGCCCCTGGTCATCGCCGAGCAGTTCGGCACACTGAACGCGCTGTATCCGGGCCGGATCGACCTGGGCCTCGGCCGTGCGCCCGGATCCGACATGGCGACCGCCAGGGCGCTCCGTCGCACCCTTGCCAGCGACGGCGACAGTTTCCCCCAGGACGTGATGGAGCTGCTGCACTGGTTTGAACCGGCCACTGACGATCAGCGCATCCGCGCCAACCCCGGCGAGGGCCAGTCGGTGCCGGTCTGGATTCTCGGCTCCTCGACCTACGGGGCGCAACTGGCGGCGCATCTGGGCCTGCCCTATGCCTTCGCCAGTCATTTCGCCCCGGGCGAGATGATGTCGGCGATCCGCATCTATCGCGAGACGTTCCGCCCCTCGGCGCGCCTGGCCAGGCCCTATGTGATGCTGGGGTTCAATGTCTTCGCCGCCGATACGGATGCCCAGGCCCAGGCCCTGTTCTCCTCGGTCCAGCAGGCCTTCGTGAACCTGCGATCGGGACGGCCCGGCAAGCTGCCGCCGCCACGGCCCGGCTATGCGGACGCCCTCGGCGAGGGCGAGCGGGCCATGATCGGACAGGCCCTGGCCTGTTCCGCCGTCGGCTCCCCCTCGACCGTGCGGACAGCCGTGGACGCCTTTGTCGCCCGGACCGGGGCCGACGAGCTGATGGTCACCAGCCAGATCTGGGATCCGGCCGCGCGCGTCAGATCCTATGAACTGCTGGCCGAAGCGATGCGGCCCATGGCTCTGGCGGGCTGATCAGGAGGCGTGCCGACCGCACCGGGCACGGGATCCAGCCCCAGAGCGCCTGAAACTTTCGCGAAATGGTCCGACCAGGAGGGTGCACTGTAAGGCGGCGTCTCCGGCGGCCGCCGCATCGCCGCCTCGATCGCCGCCAGCCAGCCGACTCCATCCAGCGGATCGATCAGCAACGCCCCCGGCACAAGCTCGCGATGCGCGGGAATGTCGGAGGCGATCAGCGGAATGCCCAGGGCGCAGGCCTCCACCGCCGGCAGGTCGAATCCTTCCACGGAGGAGGGGGCAAGAACGGCGCAGGCACCGGCCATCAGGTCGGCCAGCACCGTATCGGGAAGGTCTGAAGCCTGGTGGACCAGACCGCGAAGAGGCGGCGATCGCTCGAGGTGATCCAGAACCGCCTCATTCTCCCAGCCATACCGTCCGATCAGGACCAGCTGGGGCGCTTCGGTCCCCAGCTGTTCGGCCAGACGGCGCCAAAGAGTCAGCAGAAAGGCCAGGTTCTTGCGCGCCTCGATCGTCCCGACATGGACGAAATATCGGCCTGTCGGCGCACCGTTTCGAGCCCCCACGAACGACGGCTCAAGGCCCAGGTGGATCGCGTCGATCGGGGGCGGATCCAGACCTTCGCGCGCTGCAAAGGCAAGCAGCTCGTGGGCGGTGTATCGCGAGTTGACCAGAATGCGCGAGGCGTGCCGTAGCGTGCTCAGGACGCGTTCCCGATGCTTGTCGCCGTCGCCGGGTCGGCAGAATTCCGGATGGGTGATGGGGATCAGATCATGCAGCATCACGATCCGCTCGACGCCACGCGCAGCAAGGGATGCCAGGATCGTGGCGTCGACCAGGCCCGTATGACCCACATTGAAATACAACGCACCGTCCGGCAGCACGCTGGTCTGTCGCGGTTGCGGTCCGCTCAGAAAGCGCCACAGCCGCGACGCGGCACCGGTCCTGGCGACGGTCGGCGGCGGCGGCGTTCCCATGATCGATTCGGGCGCGCGTCCGGGCGTGGCCAGGGCCGCGATCAATCGTTGTTCGTCGGACGTGAGGGCTCGCTCCGACGCCCCGCCTGTCCAGCGCGCCCGCAGGCCCCGCACGCAGTCGCGGAACCATACCGGGTCCAGCGCCACCAGCTTTTCCTTGCGGGTCCGGACGGCCGTGACCGCGAGATCGGAACGCGACAGCAGCCATTCGGCATAGGCCAGACAGACACGGTCCACGCCTGTCGGCGCAGTGCGGTCGGCGCGGCTGACCAGCCGGCTGGCATCGAAGAGAACGGACAGGGTCAAGCCGGCTCCCCGATCGCGGCATCGCCTCCGCAGCACATCCGCAACATCGAATGCCGCAGATCACGCCTCGACACGTCAGGGAATTCAGTCAAGTCCAGCTCTTCGGCGGGGTTGGCGCTCATCGGCGTAGACCCTCGACCCCTGGGGGTCAACCGGCCGCCACGGCTCAGGACAGATAGCCGGCCTGCATCAGCTCGGCGACATGGACGATCGCCTGGGGCCGCCCGTCCCGAACCACGAACAGGTTGGAAATCCGGTTCGCCGTGAGCAGGTCGACGACGTCGCTCATCCGCTGGTCGGGGGTCACGGTGATCGGCTGCCGGTTCATCACGTCGTCGGCCACGACGCCCGTGACGTCGGCTGCAAAGGCCCGGCGCACATCGCCGTCGGTGATCATCCCCGCCAGCTTGCCGTCCTCGTCCAGCACGGCCACGGCCCCCTTTCGGCCGGCGGTGATGGAGGCGACCACGTCCGCGAAACTGGCCTTCAGCGGCACCGTGGGTGGCGGGGCGTGGTTGTCGCCCATCCACTCCCGCACGCTCTGCAGGCTCATCCCCAGGGCTCCGCCCGGGTGGTGCATGCCGAAATCCATGGCCGAAAACCCGCGCCGGTCCATCAACACCATGGCCAGGGCATCGCCCAGCGCCAGGGTCATTACGGTCGAGGTGGTGGGGGCCAGGCCGTTCGGACAGGCCTCCGCCACGCTGGGCATGACCAGGGCGACCGCCGACATGCGGGCCAGGAAGGAGGAGGCCCGCTGGGTCATGCCGATGACCGGAATGCCGTTTCGCTGGCAGAAGAGCAGGGGATCGCGCAGTTCGCGACTCTCGCCCGAATTGGAAATGGCCAGCAGCGTCGTGTCATGACGCAGCATCCCCAGGTCGCCGTGGCTCATTTCGGCGGGATGGACGAAGAAGGCGTTGGTGCCCGTGGACGCCAGGGTCGCGGCGATCTTTCCGCCGATATGGCCCGACTTGCCGATGCCGGTGACGACGACATAGCCCGGCCGCGACAGGATGATGTCGCAGGCGCGCGCCACGCTTGCGTCCACCGTCCGTTCCAGCGCCTGCAGGGCCTCGATGTTCAGCCGGATGACGGACCGGGCGTGCTCGGTCATCTCGCCGACGGCTTCGGGAGACGACATGATCTTGGCATCCAGAGACATGGCGACGGTTTAGCGAGCCGGGCCGCTGTAACGCAAGTTCACCGGCTCCGGGCCAACCTTTGCCGCTGTGGGGCGTTTGGGCACCGGACACCAAATACACCGTCTGGACAGAATGCCGTCAAACGCCGGAACACCCATCCCATGCCTGCCGCCGCCGCCCGTCTGCGCGCGTGCGGGGCTTGCTCTTTTTCTCGACCTGGATGGCGTTCTGGCTCCCATGGCCAGCACGCCGGACGCGGTCGTCGCCGATCCACGCCGAACCCGCGTGCTGCAGGCGCTCGATCCGGCGCTCGAGGGGCGACTGGCCGTCATCAGCGGGCGAACCCTGCCGGAGATCGACCGGATCGCGGGCGGTGCCGCACGCGCGGCGGCGGGCGTGCACGGCCTGCATCGGCGCGGCCGCGACGGATCCATCCACGCGATACCGCCATCCGCCGGGGTCGCGGCGGCCGTCGCGGATTTTCACGCCTTCGCCGCCGAACATCCGGGCGTGATCGTGGAGGACAAGGGCGTGTCGGCCGGCCTGCACTATCGCGGCGCGCCCCGGGCGGAGGCGGAGGCCCGGATCCTTGCCGAAGATCTGGCCGAGCGGGCCGGTCTGGTGGTTCAGCCCGGCAAGATGGTGGTGGAACTCAAGACCCCCGGTGCCGACAAGGGCACGGCTCTCAATGCCTTTATGGCCGAACCGGCGTTCGCCGGGACCATGCCCGTGATGATCGGCGATGACCTGACCGACGAGGCCGGCTTCAGGGCCGCTGTGGCCCTCGGTGGTTTCGGCATCCTCGTCGGTGCCCCACGCAGGAGCGCGGCACGCTACGGCCTGACCGATGTCGATGCTGTTCTGACCTGGCTGGAGGCCGTCGCCATGGAGGTTCAGCCCGCATGACCGGTCCCGCCCCTGACCGCCCGTCGCTGGATCTCGCGCCGATCGGCAACTGCGCCATTGCGGCCCTGATCGACCGCGCGGGTTGTTTCGTCTGGGCCTGCGCGCCGCGCATCGATGGCGATCCGGTCTTTTCCGCCCTGATGGACGGCGATGCACCCGAGCATGGCTTCTGGACCGTGGAGCTTGAGACCCTGGCCTCGGTCAGCCAGGCCTATGTCCGCAATACGCCGGTGCTCCGCACGGTCCTGATCGCCGATGATGGATCGGCGGTCGAGATCATCGATTTCGCTCCCCGTCACGCCAAGCATGCGCGCACCTATCGGCCGCTCGCCTTTGCCCGGATCGTCCGGCCCCTGTCGGGAACGCCCCGCGTCCGCATCCGCCTGCGTCCGTCCGCCGACTGGGGCGCGCGTCGGGCGGAGGTGACGTCCGGGTCGAACCACATCCACTATCTGTGCACGGACGTCACCCTGCGCCTGACGACGGACTGTCCTGTGTCGCATGTGCTGGACGAGCGCGTCTTTCGTCTGGAATCCCCGCTGCACTTCTTTCTGGGGCCTGACGAAGGCTACGATCAGGAGGTCGGCCCCGGCATCGGCGCCACGCTGGAGCGGACCATAGCCTATTGGCGTGACTGGGTGCGCAGTCTCTATATCCCGCTCGACTACCAGGAGGCCGTCATCCGCGCGGCCATCACGCTGAAGCTCTGCGTCTTCGAGGAGACCGGAGCGATCGTGGCGGCCATGACCACCTCGGTCCCGGAGTTCCCCGAGAGCGGGCGGAACTGGGATTACCGCTATTGCTGGGTCCGCGACGCCTATTACACGGTGCGGGCGCTGAACCGTCTGGGTGCGGTCGATATCCTGGAGAACTACCTCGTCTATCTGCGCAACCTGGTGGATTCCTCGGCCGGGGGTCACGTCCAGCCGGTCTATGGCGTGGGGCTGGAAGAGGACATCGACGAGCGGATCGTGACATCGGTCGCGGGCTACCGCGGCATGAAACCTGTCCGGGTCGGCAACCAGGCGCGCGAACATCTGCAGCACGACGTGTACGGACAGATCGTCCTGCCCCTCGTCCAGAGCTTCTACGACAGCCGCCTGCTGCGGGCCGGCACGATCGACGACTTCCATGCCCTCGAAAAGGTCGGGGACCGGGCCTTCGCCATGCACGACCAGGTCGATGCCGGCCTGTGGGAGTTCCGCACGATCGCCCGTGTCCATACCTATTCCTCGGTCATGTGCTGGGCCGCCTGCGACCGTCTGGCCAAGGCGGCCGACCGGCTGGGGCTCCACGACCGCGCGGTCGTCTGGACCGCGCGCGCAGCGATCGTCCGGACGCGGATCGAGGACGAGGCCTTCGTGCCCGAAGAGGGGCGCTTCGCCGCCAGCTTCGGCGGCCAGGAGCTGGACGCCTCCCTGCTCCAGATGGTCGATCTGGGCTTTCTGGAGCCCTTGGACCCGCGCCAGATCGCGACCTTCCACGCCATCGAGCGTGATCTGAAAAAGGGCCCCTATTTGTTTCGCTATGTCGAGCCCGATGATTTCGGCGCGCCGGAAACCGCATTCAACTTCTGCACGTTCTGGTTCATCGAGGCCCTTCACCAGAATGGCCGCGATCAGGAAGCGCGCGAGATCTTCGACCAGATGCTGAGCCGTCGCACCCATGCCGGTCTGCTGAGCGAGGACATTGCGCTGGGCGACGACGAGCTGTGGGGCAACTATCCGCAGACCTATTCCCTGGTCGGCATCATCAACTGCGCCGTCCTGCTCAGCCGCTCCTGGACGGACGTGCGATGAGCCGCCTGATCGTCGTCTCCAACCGTGTGTCGGCCCCGACCGATCCCGCCGCCGGCTCGGCGGGCGGTCTGGCGATGGCACTGTCGGCCGCCCTGCGCAAATACGATGGCCTGTGGTTCGGCTGGTCTGGGGAGACCACGGACCAGTTCACCGGCGACCTGAAATACGAGGATCGGGCGGGCGTGACGGTCGCCCTGGTGGACCTGGAGGCGCAGGACGTCGACGAATACTACAATGGCTATGCCAACAAGACCCTGTGGCCGCTGTTCCATCATCGGCTCGACCTGACGGCCTACGAGCGGTCCTACGGCGAGGGCTACGAGCGGGTGAACCGCCGCTTCGCCGAGGTGCTGGCCCCGCTGCTGCAACCTCATGACGTCATCTGGATCCACGACTATCACCTGATCCCGATTGCACGGGATCTGCGGCGCCTCGGGGTCAGGAACCGGATCGGCTTCTTCCTGCACACGCCCTGGCCGGTGCGCCAGCTGCTGGTGACCCTGCCGCACCATCGGCGTCTGGTCGAAAGCCTGTTCGCCTATGACCTGATCGGGTTCCAGACCCAGGAATGGCTGGACCTGTTCCGCGACTATGTGATCTCCGAGGTCGGTGGAGAGCTGTCCGGGTATGACGGGCTCGAAGCCTTCGGGCGAAAGGTCTGCGTCGGCGTCTTCCCCATCGGCATCGACGTCCAGGGCTTCCTCGACGCCCGCACCTCGCCGCAGGGCGCGCGGACCTATGACCGGATGGCGGCGTCCTCCGCCTTCCGGTCCATGATGGTCGGGGTCGACCGGCTCGACTACTCCAAGGGGCTTGAGGAACGGATGCTCGGCTATGAGCAGTTCCTGCACGACAATGCCGACATGCGTGGCGATGTCTTCCTGGTGCAGGTCACGCCGATCAGCCGCGACGACGTCGATACCTATCAGGACATCCGCGCCCGGCTGGATGCCCTGGCCGGCCGGATCAACGGTGAGTATGCCGATATGGACTGGCAGCCGATCCGCTATCTGAACCGCAGCTATCGCCGCGACCAGCTGGCGGGAATCTATCGCGCGGCCCGCGTCTGTCTGGTCACGCCCCTGCGCGACGGCATGAACCTGGTCGCCAAGGAGTATGTCGCCGCCCAGAACCCGGAGGATCCGGGCGTCCTGATCCTGTCGCGCTTCGCCGGGGCGGCCGAACAGATGGGCGAGGCCCTGCTGGTCAATCCGTTCAGCCGCGAGGAACTGTCCGACGCCATCAAGAAGGCCCTGACCATGCCGCTGTCGGAGCGGGTCCGGAAATGGCAGGCGCTGATGCAGGTCGTGCGCAACACCGACGTGGGGATCTGGCGCGACAGCTTCGTCGGAGCCCTGAAGGCGGTGGAGATCATCGGCGACGGCGATGCGCCCTTCCACGGACACGCCGACGCCGCCTGATCCGACTCAGCCTGCCCTATCGGCCAGGACCTCTCCATCGCGCGACCCGGCCCCCGGGGCCGAACAGGGGTCGGCCATCGATCAGGCCAGGCGCCTCGCCGTTTCCCCTCAGTAGATCTCGAACAGCCCCGCCGCGCCCTGGCCGCCCCCGATGCACATGGTGACGACGCCGTACCGGGCCCCGCGCCGCTTGCCCTCGATCAGGACGTGGCCCGTCATCCGCGCGCCCGACATGCCATAGGGGTGGCCGATCGAGATCGCCCCGCCCGAGACGTTCAGCCGGTCCATCGGGATGCCGATCGTGTCGGCGCAATACAGGACCTGGGAGGCGAAGGCCTCGTTCAGCTCCCAGATGCCGATGTCGTCGACCGTCAGACCGTGGCGCTTCAGCAATTTGGGCACCGCATAGACCGGACCGATGCCCATTTCGTCCGGCTCGCAGCCAGCGACGACCATGCCGCGATAGGCTCCCAGAGGCACCAGGTTGTGCCGCACCGCCTCGCCCGCCTCCATGATGACGCTGGCCGAGGCTCCGTCCGACAGCTGGGACGCATTGCCGGCGGTGATGAACTCGCCCTGCTGGATTTCCTCGCCGCCCCCGAACACGGGCTTCAGGCCCTTCAGCCCTTCCAGCGTGGTATCGGCGCGATTGCCCTCGTCCTTCGACAGGGTCACTTCCCTGTTCGAGGCATGACCCGTCGCCTTGTCCACAACCTGCATGGTCGTGGTCATCGGCACGATTTCGGCATCCAGATACCCGGCCGCCTGGGCCGCCGCCGTCCGCTGCTGGGATTGCAGCGCGTATTCGTCCTGGCGATCGCGGCTGATGCCATAGCGGCGCGACACCACCTCGGCCGTCTCCAGCATCGACATATAGATGTGTGGCGACAGCTTCAGCAGCGCCTCGTCCTTCATCCGGTACAGGTTCATGTGCTGGTTCTGGACCAGCGAGATCGACTCCAGCCCGCCGCCGACGGCCATCTTCTGCTGGTCGACCACCACCTGTTTCGCCGCAGTGGCGATCCCCATCAGGCCGGAGGCGCACTGTCGGTCGATCGTCATGCCGGGAACGGACGAGGGCAGGCCCGCCGCCAGCGCGATCTGACGCGCCACATTGGTACCCGTCCCGCCCTGCTGCAGGGCCGCGCCCAGAACCACGTCCTCGATCTCGGCCGGATCGACGCCGGCACGCGCCACGGCGTGTTTGACGGCATGGGCCCCCAGCTGCTGGGGCGCGGTGTCGTTGAACGCCCCGCGATAGGCCCGCCCGATGGGGGTGCGGGCGGTGGAGACGATGACGGCTTCACGCATGGCGGGCTTCCTTGTCGGGCGCCCGGCCGAAGGCTGGAGCGCGGTTTCCTCGTACATTGTCCGGCGTCTGTCGACCGGTTCAACGGATGCATCAGACTTACGCGCCTGCCGTCGCGTCAAGGCAAGCGGTCAAGGCCCGATCAGGCGTGGGCCTTTTGGGCCTTCGTGAGTTCGATCATGCCCTGGGCGGCCCCCATCTCCGGAACGATCTCGCCGGTCCGGTCCGAGATCGCCTCGAACCGGGCGGCGACCTGATCGGCCGCGTCGTCGCCGACGATCCTCACGCCCTGGGTCAGGGTCACATAGGCCCGCTCGAAGCCCCCGGCCCCGGCCGCCAGGATGCAGCGCGTCGGCGCGTCCTGGCTGACCAGATAAAGCAGGCCCGGCGACACCAGTTCGGGCCCCAGCGCCTCCAGCGGCAGTGCCGCGCCCAGGTCTTCGGTCATTCGCGTATGGGCGGTGGGGGCCAGGCAGTTGACCCGGATGTCGTTCCTGGCCCCCTCGATGGCCAGGGTCTGCATGAAGCCGACCAGCGCCATCTTGGCCGCGCCATAGTTGGCCTGGCCGAAGTTGCCATAGAGGCCGGACGACGATGTGGTCATCACGATGCGGCCATGGTTCCGCTCGCGCATGCCGTCCCAGACCGCCTTGGTGCAGTTGACCGCCCCCATCAGGTGCACGTCGACGACAAAGCGGAAATCCTCGATCTCCATCTTGGCGAAGGACTTGTCGCGCAGGACCCCTGCGTTGTTCACCAGGATGTCGACCGACCCCCATCTGGCGGTCGCCTCGGCCACCATCGCCTTGACCGCTTCGAAGTCCGTCACGGAGGCTCCGTTGGCCATGGCCTCTCCGCCCCTGGCCACAATCTCGGCCACCACGGCTTCAGCAGGGCTTTGCGACGATCCCGATCCGTCGCGCGCCACGCCCAGGTCGTTCACGACCACCCTGGCCCCGCGGGCGGCCAGGGCCAGGGCGTGTTCACGCCCCAGACCGCCCCCTGCACCCGTGACGATCGCCACCTTGCCGTCGAACCGAATTGTCATTGAGCCGGACTCCCTTGTTCCTCCAGCCTGATATCAGGCCGCCGCGTTTCGCCAAGGGGGGGATATGTGTTGAAATGGCGCCACAGTTGTCGCATTGCGAGCCGTTCTGCGGAACCTGCAGTGCAGTCTGCCGTTCGGCTTCCCGAGTGCCGCGTGTAAGCGTGGCCCTAGGGCATCAATCAATAATGAGGACTGACATGAAGCTTAAACTTCTCGCCGGCGTCGCAGCGATGGGGCTTCTGGCCGCTGGTGCTGCATCGGCTGAGCCGGATGGCTGGTATGGGGCGGTAGACGCCGGTTACCAGGTCATTGACGACATCAACACCGAGTCTTCGGTGACGGGTCAGAACTTCAATTTTGAAGTGAACGACGGCTGGGCAGCGTTTGCGCGTCTGGGCTACCGTTTTGACGCCAACTGGCGTGTGGAACTGGAGGGCGGCTATCGCTCGGGCGACATCGGCAAGGTTCGCGCGGTGTCGGGTTCGAACGGCATCTGCAACCTGACGCCGGCGTCGGGTCCCTGCTTCTCGCCTGCAGGCGACATCGAGTCCGCCACGCTGATGGCCAATGTCATCTATGACATCGGTGGCGAGTACTGGGGCATCCGTCCGTTCGTGGGCGTGGGCGTCGGTGTGAACCGCGTCGACACCAGCTTCGTGGGAGCCTATCGCGCGACCCGTTCGGCGACGGTGGTGGGCGACGATTCGTCGACCAAGTTCGCGGCCCAGGCCATTGCCGGCCTGAGCTATGCCGTGGGTGACCGCGCCAACATCGACCTGACCTATCGCTATCTGACGGGCGATGCCGAGTTCGCCACCGTGTCGAGCCCGACGTCGTTCAACCAGGGCACGTTCGAAGGCGACTACGACCAGTCGCACACCCTGACGCTGGGCCTGCGCTATGCGTTCGGTGCCGAAGAAGCGGCCCCGCCGCCGCCTCCGCCCCCGCCGCCGCCGCCTCCGCCCCCGCCGCCTCCCCCGCCGCCTCCGCCCCCGCCGCCGCCTCCGCCGGCTCCGACGGCGCGTGAGTTCGTGGTCTATTTCGACTGGGATCGTTCGGACCTGACGGCCGAAGCCCGCTCGGTGGTGACCCAGGCGGCGACCTACGCCAAGTCGGGTCGTCCGACGCGCGTTCTGGTCGTCGGTTACGCCGATACGTCCGGCTCGGCGGCCTACAATGTGGGCCTGTCGAACCGTCGTTCGCGCACCGTGGCCGATGCTCTGGTCGCCCAGGGCGTCAACGGCGGCGTGATCGCCCTGGACGGCAAGGGTGAAACCAACCTGGCCCGTGCGACCGCCGACGGCGTTCGCGAGCCTCTGAACCGTCGCGCCACCATCGGCATCAACTTCTAGGACCGCTTCGATGGCCCGGCTCCGGATCTGACGATCCGGGGCCGGTCGCCGACGAACGGTTGCCGATGACGCAACACACTCAGCCGCCGATTCTCGAAAGAGGGTCGGCGGCTTTGTTCTGTCCGGGGCCGGACAGGCGGCTGTGGTCGATCCCGGCCGGTTCCGACCGTTCCGTGAAACCTCGAGCATGATCGTTGGAGGTGGACCCCCGTCGTGGGTCCAGCCGAAAGCGTGGATCAGGCTCTCGCCCATCTCTGGAGCCTGATTCACGGCATCGGTGGAATCGCGAAGCGTTTCCCCCTCAGCCGATCAGGCTCTTGCCGATTGCGCGCGCTTTTTTGGACAAGCCGGTTGATCCGCGCGGTTCCGGGCGCGACAAGGAGACCCATGTCAAAGCGCCGCGCCTCGAGGATCGTGATTCCGACCGAAGCCGCTTTCGACGTCCGTGCGAGTCACGCCTGAGCATGGCCGACGTCCGCATTCCCTCGCGCCGCGCCGCTCTGCCTGTCGATCGACGCATCCGCCCGGATCGTCGGGTGGCCGATACCGGTGCCCCCGTCCTCCGGCCACTCCCGGCCCCGATCCCCGTCCCGGCCGCGCGCCACCGGGTCGCGCGCGGCAGCGCCACCGACCTGTCGTCGCGCCGCTTTCTGATCGTGACCGCGCCGTTCGGTCCGTTCGGCCGGGTGCTGGCGGGCGAGCTGGAGGCGCGGGGGGCCCGGGTTCTGCGCATGATCTTCAACATCGGCGATCTGGTCTACTGGCGTCGCAAGGGGGGGCTGACCTTCGACGGCGACGTACGCGACTGGCCCGCCCATCTGGCCGGGCTGGTGGCCACCCATGGCCTGACCGACCTGATCGTGTTCGGCGAGGGCGGCCCCTACAACCAGGCCGTCCTGACCCGCGCCGCCGAACTCAAGGCCCTGGCGGCGGAGGCCGGTGGCGAGGGACGAGGGACGAGCGACGCCGACCCCATCGACGGGCGTTCTCCCGGCCAGGACGCGATCGACCGCATCACCCGTGATGGCGACCGCAAAGAGACGTCTCGCCACTCGCCACTCGCCACTCGCCACCCGGACCTCCGCGAGCCGGTCGGTAGCGGTGCGGCGTCAGCCGCCCACGACCGCGCTCAGGCAGCGAGGCTCCGCGAGCCGAGCGGTAGCGCCCTCAGAATCTGGGTCCTCGAAAACGGCTACTTCCGGCCGGACTGGATCACGGTCGAGCAGGACGGGGTCAATGCCCGCTCCGGCCTGGCCCGCCACCGCTCGGCCTATGACCCGCCCATTCCCGAGATCGTCCCGGCCCGGCCGGTGGGGCGCGCCCTGCCGCACCATGTGGCCAACATCAGCTGGTATCACTTCCTGCAGTTCCTGGTCCGGCCGTTCGCCTTCCGGCACTATGCCCAGCCCTATACGACCCCGGCCTGGCTGCAGTGCGCCAGCCATATCCGGCGCTACTTCGGCCTGATGCTGCGGTCCTCACATGAGGCCGATGCCCGGGTGATCCGGGCCCGCGGGCCCTTCTTCATCGCCTGTCTGCAGCGCGAGGGCGACGCCCAGCTGCTGCGCTACTCCCACTATGCCGACAACACCGCCTTCCTCGCCGAGGTCCTGACCTCCTTCGCCGGACATGCGCCCGCCGACGCCCGGCTGGTGGTCAAGAACCATCCGCTGGATCCCGGCCTGGTCGACCTGCGCCGCATGACCCGGGTCCTGGCCATCGAGCGCGGCATCGCCGATCGCGTCGACTTCATCGACGGCGGAAACCTGGCCCAGCTGTGCCGCGCCTCCAACGGCATGGTGGTCAACAACTCATCGGCCGCCCTGTCGGCCCTGGGCTTCAAAACACCCGTCAAGGTCCTCGGACAGGCCTTCTTCGACTTCGACGGCCTCACCGACCAGCAAACCATCGACGCCTTCTGGACCAACCCCAGAACCCCCGACCCCGACCTGTTCATCCGCTTCCGGGCCCACGTCATCCAGCAGACACAGGTCAACGGAAACTACCACGAACCCAAGGCCCTCTCACCCACCGCAAAAGCCGTCGCAAACCGATTCCAGGACGCAGGGTAGGCCGTCACCCGTCGAGCGTGGCCTCAATGACGTCGCAGACCTGGTCGATGTCGGCCTCGGTCAGTGCGCTGCCCGATGGCAGGCACAGGCCGTTGGCGAACAGGGTTTCGGCGACGCCGTTCTGGATCACCGGAGCGTCGCTGAAGGCCGGCTGCAGATGCATGGGCTTCCATACAGGCCGTGCCTCGATGTCGGCCCCGGCCAGGGCCAGACGCAGGCGCTCCACGCTGACCCCCGTGATCTCGCGGTCCATGACCACCGCCGTCAACCACCGCGTATGGCGACGTTCCGGAGCCTCCGGCGCAAACTCCAGGCCGGGTCGGCCCGAAAGCCGGCGCCGGTAATGGTCGAAGATCGCACGCCGCCGCGCGACTTTCGCGTCCAGGGTCGGCAATTGGGACAGGCCGAGCGCGGCCGACAGGCTGAGCATGCGAAAGTTGAACCCGACCTCGGCATGCTCGTAATGCACGGCCGGAACGCGAGCGGCCGCCGCCAGCGACCTGGCGCGCGCGATCAGGGCCGCATCGTCCGAGGCCAGCATGCCGCCGCCGCCGGTCGTGATGATCTTGTTGCCGTTGAAGGAAAAGGCCGCCGCCGACGCGCCGTGGCCCGCGTGTCTGCCCCTGTTCGTGGCTCCGACAGCCTCGGCCGAGTCGAGGATGACGGGGACCCCCTGCACATCGGCAATCCTCCGGATCCTTTCGATGTCGCAACACTGGCCATAGAGATCGGCGGGTACGATGGCGCGGACCTTCAGGCCCTCCGCCGCCGCGCGACGGAAGGCTTCATCCAGCAGATCGGGGTCGAGGTTCCAGTCGTCGGCCGAGCAATCCACGAAGATCGGACGCGCCCCCGCATGGACGATCGGGGCGACACCGCCGATGAACGTCAGGGTCGGGGCAATCACGGCATCGCCGGGCTTCAGGTCCAGCATGTGCAGCGCCAGATGCAGGGCGGCTGTGCCCGACGACGTCGCTGTCGCATAGGCGAGGCCGATGGTGGCGGCGAAGGCCTGCTCGAAATCCTCCACCACGGGTCCAGCGGACGAGACCCAGCCGTCGTCAAAGGTCCGGATCAGTCCGGCCCGGTCGTCGGGTCCCAGGTCCGGGGCGGAAAGAGGAATGCGCATCACGGCGTCAGCAGACGCCGATGGCCTGATTCCCGCAAGCGGTCAGCCGGAGGCGCGGATGAGGGCGGGCTGCGATGCGCCCGATGCGACAGGCGCGTGGTCCAGAACGGACTGCCCGACGGCGATCACCAGGCTCGCGGTCACGACGGCGGACACCACCGCGGTGACGATCATCCGCACCGCGGTGACAAAGTCGCCGTTCTGGTCCATGTCGCCCCCCGAGTCGCCCGGACTCAGGGACCACACACGGGCCCGCGGCGCAAGTCACGGACCCGTGTGTTTTCAACGCGGTGCGCGAGATCAGCCCTTGAACGGACGGATCAGGATCTCCACGCGCCGGTTCTGGGCCCGGCCCTCCGGGGTGGCATTGGAGGCGACGGGCACCCGCGACGACTGGCCGGCGACGTACAGCCGTTCGCGAATCACGCCCCGTGAGATCAGGGCGTCAGCGACCGCCAGAGCGCGGCGCTCGGACAGGGGCTGGTTGATCGCGTCGCCGCCCGAAGAATCGGTGTGGCCGACGATGTCGACGACCGACCGGTCATACTCCTGCAACACGCCCGCGACATCGGACAGAACGGCGTCGAAGCGCGGCTCGATATTGGACTGGTTGACCGCGAAGGTGACGTCCGACGGCATGCGCAGCACCAGGTTGTCGCCCTGCCGCGCCACGCCCACGCCCGTGCCGGACAGCTCGGATTCCAGCGCGCGCTGCTGGCGATCCATATAGCTGCCGACGGCCGCGCCGCCGAGGGCACCGACGCCCGCACCGATCAGGGCATTGCGACGGCCCTGTTCGCCGTTCGAGGTGTTGGTCAGATAGCCCAGAACCGCGCCACCCAGGGCGCCGGCGATGGCACCCGTCGCGGTATTGTTGCGCCGGGGCGTGGAGCTGTAGGGGTCCATGGTGGTGCAGGCCGATGCCCCCAGCATGGCGACGACGCCCAGGCTCGTGACGATCAGGTTGGTGCGCATGGTTCTTGTCCTTTTGAAATTCCGTGGCGTGTGAACGCGACCTTATGGTGAAGGTTCCGACCTGACCGTGGCATGAACAAGGTCCACGAAACGCCGCGTCCCGACCCGAAACTGCCAATTTCGAACGGCAAGAGGTATGACAACGATCCGCGTCCCGAAAACGCGGACCGACGCTTGTGAAAGGCCACGACCGTGACGGCAACTCTCGACCATCCGACCTCGACGCTGTCCGCCCGGGGAATCACGCCCGTCTCGATGTCGCGTTACGACACCGATTTCCAGGGTTTCGCCGCCGACCTCGGGGCATCGTTCAAGCGGTATGGCTTTGCCGTCGTGTCCGACCATGGTCTGGACGAACAGGTCATCCAGGCCGCCATCGCCGACGCCAGGGCGTTCTTTGCTCTGCCGGAAGAGGTCAAGCGCGCCTACCACCAGCCGGGCACGGGCGGCGCACGCGGTCTGACGCCCTTCGGCACCGAGGCCGCCAAGGATGCCAAGACGGTAGATCTGAAGGAATTCTGGCATACGGGCCGCGAGCTGCCCGACGGTCACGCCTATGGGCGCTATATGCGCGCCAACCTTTGGCCGACCGAGGTGCCGGGGTTCCGGGATCACCTGTACGGCATGTTCGAGGCGCTGGACGCCCTGGGCCGCAGAATTCTGAAGGCCATCGCCCGCTACATGGCCCTCGGCGACGACTACTTTGAGGACAAGGTCGAACTGGGCAATTCGGTCCTGCGGATGCTGCACTATCCGCCGGTGCCGGCCGATGCGCCGGGCGTACGGGCGGGCGCGCACGAGGACATCAATGTCATCACCCTGCTGCTGGGGGCCGAGGAGGCCGGGCTGCAGCTGAGGGACGCGGACGGCGAATGGCTGGACATCGCGCCGCCGCCCGGGGCCCTGGTGGTCAATATTGGCGATATGCTGCAGCGACTGACCAACCACGTCCTGCCGTCGACGACCCACCGGGTGGTCAATCCGGCCCCGGAACGTCGCGGCTTCGCGCGCTATTCCACGCCCTTCTTCCTGCACTTCAACCCGGACTTCGTGATCGAGACCCTGCCGTCCACCATCACGGCCGGGAACCCCGACCGCTATGCCGGCAAGTCGATCATGGCCGAGGACTTCCTGACCGAACGGCTGAAGGAAATCCGGTTGCTCTAGGCCGTTTCGACCGCGTCTTCCTTCGGCGCAGCCGGATTGGCGGCGAACTGCCCACCCCGGCGATACCGCCACAGATAGGACGGAGCGATCGCCTCCAGTCCCGTCGCCTCGATGCCCAGGTCGGCCAGACCCTCGGCTCCGGGGGCCACCACATTGTCGACCTTCAGCATCAGCACCTGGTCGCGCGTCAGCACCGGCGGAATGCCGACCAGGCTCGACAGCTGCATGACCCGGCCCATCGTCGCCGCCACAAAGACGGGCAGGGGGGCCAGCAGGCGCATCTTGCCGGTCTCGCGCAGGATGTATTTGAGGATGTCCTTGAACGACCAGACCTCGGGGCCGCCCAGTTCGAAGGTCCGTCCGGCCGCGTCGTGTCGCACTACCGATCGCGCGATGGCCTCGGCGACGTCGCCGACCCAGACCGGCTGGAACTTCGTCCTGCCGCCACCGATCAGGGGCAGGGCGGGAGCGGTTCCGGCCATGGCGGCGAACCGGTTCAGGAAGCCGTCGCCCGTTCCGAAAACGATGGAGGGGCGCAGGATCACCGTGTCGGGCCTGACCGCGCGCGCGGCCGCCTCGGCCTCGCCCTTGGAGCGGCCATAGTCGGCTTCGGAGTTCACGTCGGCCCCGATCGCGGACACATGAACGAAGCGGGCGACCCCGGCGGCCATGCAGGTCTCGGCGATGTTGCGCGTTCCCTGGATGTGGGCGGCGTCGAAGCCGCGCCCCGGAGCCTCGAACAGCAGGCCGACCAGGTTGACGGCGGCATCGGCCCCCTTCAGGGCGGCGGCCACGTCGGCGGGCCTTGTGATGTCACAGCGCACGGGCTGGATCTGGCCCACGTCGCCCAGGATGCGAAGATCCTGCGCCAGGTGCGGTTTGCGTACCGCCACGCGCACGCGCCAGCCGCGTCTGGCAAGAGCGCGGACGGCCTGGGTCCCGACGAAGCCGGAACCACCGAAGACGGTGACCAGACCGGGGGAGAATTCGGACATGGGGAGCGATCCTGAAACGTCTTGGGAAAGCCTGCGCAGGCCTTGTGGCGCGGGGATAGACGATGGGCGGCCGGGTCGCAACGCGGGCCTTGGGCGCAGGCCCTCCGAAAGGCTCCAAAACCGTGTTGACCACATCCCGTCGCTGCCTTAAGGGTCCGCGCCTTCCGGTCGAACACGACAGCTTTGTCGCATTCGAACGGGGCCCAGGTGGCGGAATTGGTAGACGCGCTGGCTTCAGGTGCCAGTGATAGAAATGTCGTGGAGGTTCGAGTCCTCTCCTGGGCACCAGTTTCAAACGGCGTCGCATCGCAAGGTGCGGCGCCGTTTTCGTTTCTGCGTCCCTCTCCCCTTGCGGGAGAGGGAGATCGCGCACGGCGGCACAGCCAACGTCCTGGCGCGGTCGGGTGAGAAGTGACACCCCCCTCAACGTCCAGGCACAGAAACCCCTCACCCTTTCGCGCAGGACCGATCGCTTCGCTCCCGGGCGCTCAAGCCCTCTCCCGCAAGGGGAGAGGGGCTGCTAAAGCCACCCCATGACCGTATATCTGCACGAGGGCGATCTGCCCGACGATCTGGACCTCGGCCCCGAGGTCGCCGTCGATTCCGAGACCATGGGCCTGCGCTTCCGTCGCGATCCGCTGTGCGTGGTCCAGCTGTCGGCCGGTGACGGCGATGCCCATGTGGTGCGCCTGTCCCGCCCCGCCTACGATTGCCCCAACCTGAAGCGGCTGATGGCCGACCGCGACGTCCTGAAGATCTTCCACTTCGGCCGCTTCGACATCGCTATGGTCGAGCTGCATCTGGGGGTCGAGACGGGCCCTGTCTATTGCACCAAGATCGCCTCCAAACTGGCCCGCACCTATACGGACCGGCATGGCCTGAAGGATGTGGCGCGCGAACTGGCGGGCATCGACCTCAGCAAGGCCCAGCAGTCGTCGGACTGGGGCGCGGCCGAGCTGTCCCAGGCCCAGCTGGACTATGCCGCCTCCGACGTCCTGCACCTGCACGTCATCATGCGCCGCCTGAACGAGATGCTGGAGCGCGAGGGCCGGATGGCGCTGGCCCAGGCCTGTTTCGACTTCCTGCCGACCCGCGCGCGTCTGGACCTGCGCGGCTGGGACGAGATGGACATCTTCGCCCACACATGACCGACCCTGCCCCCGCCAACGACCGCAACAGCGTCGACGAGGCCCGGCTGGCTGCCGAGGCCGGTCGCTGGCGCGCAAGGTCGCGTCGGGTGCAGCTTTATCGTCGCCTGCTGCCGGTCCTGATCCTGATCCTGGCCGGTGGTGCCCTGACCTGGACGGTCTTCCGCACCGTGATGTCGGGGGTGGAGCGCAACGCCAGCCAGTCGAAGGAAATCGCGCTCGAAAAGCCGATGTTCCACGGCCAGGACTCGGCCGGGCGCAGCTTCGTCATCGGGGCGCAGGGGGCCGTGCGCGATCCGGCAACGGGCCGGTTTCGCCTGAATGGCCCGCTGCTGCGGCTCAATCTCGGGGGGACAAAGGTCACCGAACTGACCGCCGATGCCGGCATCTACAACGAGACGGCGCGGACCGTGACGATCGGCCCGAACGTCAGGATTTCCGACGGAGGCTCCGGCTTCACCCTGACGACGCCGGAGGCCGTGGTGGACACCGCGACCGGCGTCGTGACCGGCGACAGGGGTGTCCAGGGACGCGGCCCCCTTGGAACCATCCGGGCAACGTCCTATGCCATCCATGAACAGGGCCAAAGGGTCGTGTTCAGGGGTTCGGGCGACAACAAGGTGCAGGGCACGATCAGCCCTTCTTCCGGTGGATGACATGAAGACGACCAGCATTCTCGCGATGGGCGCAACCGTCGTCGCACTCGGGCTAGGCGGCATGGCCGTGGCCCAGTCCCGTCCCAGCACCTCGAACCAGCCGATCGGCTATGGCGCGGACTCGGGCGAACTGACCCCTACGGCCGTGTCCCTACGCGGCCGCGCCGAGATCACCCAGGGCCTGACCCGGCTGCGCGCCAACGCCATCGAAGGGGTGCGCGACGCCTCGGGTGGTCTGACCCGCATCGAGGCCACGGGCGACGTCTATTACGTCACGCCCAACGAGACGATCCGAGGCGATCGCGCGGTCTATACCGTCAACAACGCCACGGTCACCGTGACCGGCGACGTCATCCTGACCCAGGGCCAGAACGTTCTGACCGGGGGCAGCCTGACCTACAATGTCGACACCGGACAGGCGCAGATCCAGGGGGCCGGCTCCGGTGCCAATGCCGGTCGCGTACGCGGCGTCTTCTATCCCGAAGGATCGAACTGAGCCCCGGCTCGCGAACCCCGCATGGCCCGCAAGGAACTTTCCGCCCTCAATATCGATGACCGCCCGGCCGCGCCGACCGTGCCCGCCCCGGTGCCCGCGCGTGGCCTGCGGGTCCAGAACATCGCGCGCGCGTTCGGCGCGCGGCAGGTCGTGGCCGATGTCTCCCTGACGGTGCAGCGCGGCGAGGTCGCAGGCCTGCTGGGACCCAACGGGGCCGGCAAGACGACCTGTTTCTACATGATCACCGGCCTGATCCCGCCCGACAGCGGATCGATCTGGCTGGACGGCGAGGACATCACCGCACAGCCTATGTACCAGCGCTCCCGCATGGGCCTGGGCTATCTGGCGCAGGAAGCCTCGATCTTTCGCGGCATGACGGTCGAGGACAACGTCAAGGCGGTGGTCGAGCTGCGGGAGACGGGCAAGGCCATAGAGATCGAGACCACCCGCCTGCTCGAAGAACTCAACATCCAGCACCTGCGCCACGCGCCCGCCACCGGCCTGTCGGGCGGGGAGCGTCGCCGGGTCGAGATCGCCCGGTCCCTGGCCGGCAAGCCCAGCTTCATGCTGCTGGACGAACCCTTCGCCGGCATCGACCCCCTGGCCATTGCCGACATCCGCCAGGTCATCCGCTATCTGGCGGGCGAGGGGATCGGCGTCCTGATTACCGACCACAATGTGCGCGAGACGCTGGACATCATCGATCGCGCCTCGATCATCTCGAACGGAGCCGTCCTGTTCGAAGGCACCGCCGACGAGGTCATCCACGACCCTGAGGTCCGGCGCGTCTATCTGGGCGATCTCTACGGCTGACGCGCCAGGGCATGGTCGTGGGGGCCAGACCCGCGAAGCAATTCCAACTCGATCGATAAGGGTCTAGCGGACGAACAGTCCCAGATGTTCGATCAGGATCGTCGTGCCGACGCCGATCAGGGCCAGACCCCCGATCATCTCCGCCCACTTGCCGAAGCGAACGCCGACTGCGCGCCCGATCATCATGCCGATCGTGGTCAGGGCAAAGGTCGTCAGCCCGATACAGGCCGCGATGATCCAGATGTTGGCGCCCAGAAACGCCAGCCCCACCCCGACCGCTGCGGCATCGATGCTTGTGCCGATGGCGGTGGCCACCAGCGCCCAGAGCGCCGACCGCGACGGCGAAGGCCCGACGCTGTCCGCCGACGCCGGTTTGCGCGCTTCCCAGATCATCTTTCCACCGACGACGGCCAGAAGGCCGAACGCGATCCAGTGATCGACCTGTTGCACGAACCCGGCCGCCAGCAGGCCCAGGGTCCAGCCGATCAGGGGCGTGATCGCCTCGATGACACCGAAAACCATCCCCGCCCTGACCGCGCCCTGCCACGACGGGCGATGCGAAGCGCCTCGCCCGACTGCGGCCGCGAAGGCGTCGGTGGACATGCTCAAGGACAGGATCGCGATGGTACCGGGGGTCATACGGCACGGCTTAACGGTCACGCCTGTTGTTAGGCCAGACTGAACCGGCGGAACGAGACAGACTTCAGGCGCCGCGTCGCCCGAACACAGGTGCCGGTGTCGTCCTGTAGCCGCCGGCCCAGGCCTCCGGTCCGGGCGCGGGCGGATCGAATGCGGTCTGAAGGGCCGGTGCGGCATCGGCGTTTGCCCGCTTCGCCTCGGCGAACAGGGCCTCCAGCCGGGCATCGTCGTAGACGGTCCCTTCGTCGCCGCCGCCGTAACGCGCCGTCGGATCGAGCGGGTCGGGTCCGAACCGGTTCTCGCCCCGCGTCCCCGGCAGAAGGACCAGCACACCCATCGCCATCTGCCCGAGCCCGCCGAACGCGCCCAGCATCCCGGCCGTACCCAGCCCGGCGAGCAGGGTTCCGACGAAGACCTCGGGGCTGCCGCCCAGACCCACCGACCCCAGCGCCGTCCCGAAGGTCGCCAGGGTCAGGACCGTGCTGGCGATACCGGGCGCGAGCAGGACCAGCCAAACCGCGCCCCGCCCCGTGTCGTGCAGTCGTCGCACCAGCACGGAATAGTTCGGGACAAGGAGGCCGATGACGCTGATGCCGATCAGACCGACGGCGACCAGCACGCCCGGGGAAACCTGTCCGGGGTCCTGGCTCACGGCCGCGACGAGCAGCCCGACCAGGACGGCGTACCAGAGCAATTGGGTGACCGCGAACAGACAGTACTCGCCCCGGCTGGCGCGACCCTTGACGTCGGCATAGCGGATCAGTGGGCGGAACAGGATCATGGCGCGCTCGTCGCGGTCGTTCGATCCTCCACCCTCGCACGCGCGGATGAAGCCCCGGCGAACGGAGTTGGTTAAGCGACCGGGTCGAAAGCCGCCGTTAACCGCTGGCCGTCATGCTGACAGCAAGTTCCGGGCCACGACGGTCCGGTGGTCAGGGGTGGCGCGGTGATCGGTCAGAGGCTGGAGGTTCGGCAGGGGCAAGGGCTGGTCATCACGCCCCAGCTGCAGCAGGCCATCAAGCTTTTGCAGCTGTCGAACCAGGAACTGGACGAATACATCGACGCCGAGCTGGAAAAGAACCCGCTGCTCCAGCGCGAGGAAGCCGAGGGCATCCCCAATGAGGGCCGTGAGGCCCCGACCGACACCACCGAGCTCAGCTTTTCCGACGCAGAGGCGCCCGACCGCTCCTCCACCGTCGATGCGCGCGAGGATGACGTCTATGGCGATGCGACGCCCGGTGAGCGCACCTCGGACCGGCTGTCGGACGAGGCGGCCGAACAGCCTGGCCTGTCGGACTGGTCGGCGACGGGCAAGGGCGGCTCCTTCAACGACGGCGACGGTGGCGAGCGCCCCGACCGTCATGACCCGACCCTGTGGGAACACCTTCAGGCCCAGGCCTCGACGGCCGGCTTTTCGACCACGGACCACGCCATCGCCCTCAGCCTGATCGATGGCGTGGATGACGGGGGCTACCTGCGGGGCGAACTGGCGGAGATCGCCGACCGCCTGGGTTGCGACCTGGCCCGCGTCGAGGCGGTGCTGGCCACCTGCCAGGGTTTCGAGCCGACCGGCGTCATGGCCCGCTCCGTCCCGGAATGCCTGAAGCTGCAACTGATCGAGCGCAACCGCTTCGACCCCGCCATGGCCATCCTGCTCGACAATCTGGAGCTCCTGGCCCGGCGCAACCTGGTCGCCCTGCGCGCCGCCTGCGGTGTCGATGCGGAGGATCTGGCCGAGATGATCTCGGAGCTGAAGGCACTCACCCCCCGACCCGGGGCGGGCTTCGCGGGCGAAGTCGCCCAGACCGTGATCCCCGACGTCCACGTCCGCCCCGACCCGGCCGGAGGCTGGCGGGTCGAGCTGAACACCGACACCCTGCCGCGCCTTCTGGTCGACAAGCGCTATCACGCCACGGTCTCTGCCGCCGCCCGCAGCGAGACCGAAAAGGCCTTCGTCGCCGACTGTGCGGCCCAGGCCAACTGGCTGGTCAAGTCGCTGGACCAGCGCGCCAGGACCATCCTGAAAGTCGGTTCCGAGATCGTGCGCCAGCAGGACGCCTTCCTCGCCTTCGGCGTCGAGTTCCTGCGCCCCCTGAATTTGAAGACCGTGGCCGACGCCATCGGCATGCATGAATCGACCGTCAGCCGGGTCACCTCGAACAAATATGTCTCCACGCCGCGTGGCGTGTTCGAGCTCAAGTTCTTTTTCACGGCCGCGATCCAGGCCACCGACGGCGGCGCGTCCCATTCGGCCGAAGCCGTCCGTCACCGGATCAAGTCGATGATCGATCACGAGGGCCGCGACGGCGACGTGCTGTCGGACGACCGCATCGTGGAAATCCTGAAAGAGGCCGGCATCGACATCGCCCGGCGTACCGTGGCCAAGTATCGGGAAGCGTTGCGCATTCCGTCCTCTGTCGAGCGCCGCCGCCTGCTGAAAACAGGGTAAATCGCGGAACCGTTACCGTGAAATCGGTGTTCGCCGTTGACACTTTTGCCGCCCGGTCGCGTTCTACACCCATGCAAGTGCAAGTGAGCGGCAAGCACGTGGATGTCGGCGAAGCGTTAGGCTCGCGCATCTCCCAGGAACTCAAGGAAGGCGTCGGAAAATACTTCGAACGCGGCGGTGAAAACGCCGAGGTCGTGGTGTCCAAGGACGGCTATGGCTTCAAGGTGGACTGCTGGGTCCGCCTCGCCTCGGGCCAGGCCCTGGTGACCACCGGCCTCGGCGGCGACGCCCACGCTGCCTTCACCGACAGCCTCGAAAAGCTGGAAAAGCGGGTGCGCCGCTACAAGCGCCGCCTGAAGGATCATCATATCGGCCCCAAGGGGCTGTCGCCCGAGAAGACCGAGGATGCGGCGCGCGAGGTCGCCCGCAGCATCGTGCTGCGCGATCCCGATAGCGTCGAGGACGAGACCTTCGGAGACACCGAACAGGACGGGCCGCCGCCGGTCGGCATGGTCATTGCGGAGAGCGTGTCTGAAATCCGGACCATTACCGTCGGTCGCGCGGTTCTGGAGCTCGATATGACCGGCTATCCGCTGGTCCTGTTCCGCAATGCAGCTCACGGGGGCCTGTCGGTGGTCTATCGTCGTCCCGACGGGAATGTGGGCTGGATCGACCCTGAACGCACAGTGTCGTTGAACGGACACGGTTCTGTAAACGGTTCGGGCGCATAAGCCTTTCCAAGGGCGCGTGAACCGTCTAGACGGCGCGCGCCCCGGACCCGTCAAATCCGGCGGGTTCTGCCAATACTCCAGTATGAGTCGCGACGATCATGGACATCGGTGAACTGCTGGTTCGGGACGGTATCGTTCTGAAAAGTGGCGCGTCCTCCAAGCGGCAGGCGCTGCACAGCGTGGCCGCCGCTGCCGCCCAGTGCATGGGCATAGACGAATCGACGATTTTCGACGCCCTGATGGAGCGCGAGGCGCTCGGGTCGACCGGCCTGGGATCGGGCGTCGCCGTGCCCCACGCGCGCCTTCGCGGCCTCGACAGCGTCCGTGCCGTGTTCGTGCGTCTCGACACGCCGGTCGCCTATGAAGCCGTCGACGACCGGCCCGTGGACCTGATGTTCGCCCTGTTCGCCCCGCCGGGCAGCGGAGCCGACCACCTGCGCGCCCTGGCCGCCGCCTCTCGGGCCCTCCGCTCGCCGGAAATGCGCGAGCAGCTTCGACAGGCGCGCACGGTGGACGCCGTGCATGCTCTGTTCGTCCGCGACGCCAACGCCCCCGCAACGGCGGCCTGACGGCTTCTGGGGCTTAATGCACCGAGACCGGTGCCAATTCGTGCGCGACCGCAGCGGCGAAAGCCGTCTCCCGGTCCAGCATCACGGCCAGCCGCTCGCCGTCCGCGCTGTGAACGGCATAAAGGGTCTGGTCCGGGTCGATCATCAGCCCCCTGGCCTCGGCCGTGGGCGTATCCGCCAGCACGTCGGCGGCGCTGATCTCGCGCACATAGACGAGATCGGGTGCGCCCAGGCCGGCGAAATCTTCCTTGGTCATCCTCGGCGTCATCAAGACCGCCTCCTTGTTCAATGGGTATGAACGCCCGATCGCGCGCCGGGTTCGCCGCCGCGTCGAAGCGTCCCGAAATCGTGGCCGGGATCAGCCGACGCTGATCGGAATGCGCCGCACCGTCTGGGCCTGTTCGGGCCGCTTCAGATCGACGTGCAGCAGGCCATGCTCCAGCTGCGCCCCCTCGACCTCCAGCCCGTCGGCCAGGACGAAACTACGCACGAAGCCGCGGGCCGCGATTCCCCGGTGCAGGAAGGCCTGGTCCGGCCCCGGCTCGCGCTTTCCGGCGATTGTCAGCTGGCGCCCCTCCAGGGTGATGGCCAGATCGTCCGGCGCAAAGCCTGCGACGGCCAGCGAGATCCGCACTGCGCTCTCGCCCAGTTGTTCGACATTGTAGGGGGGATAGCTTTCTGCGGCTGCCTTTGCGGCTCGGTCGATGAGGGCGCGCGTCTGGTCGAAACCGAGCAGGAACGGGCTGTCGAACAGCACGGGGCGGGTGGTCATCGTCTTCAGTCCTCGAACAAGCGACTGCACCGGCAGGCCCCCGATGGATCGGCAGGACCGCAAGCGTCGGGTCTGAATATGGGATGCCCGGCCCGGCCATCAAGCGCCCTTGTGGATCGCCGATGGACGGCTAGGCTCTCGTCGGCCCGTGGGGCCGGGGAGCGACCGTCATGACCACTGCGAACATCGAGCCTCAGGGCCTCGCCGGTAACGACCGGCTGGTCATCCTCGCCTCCTCGGTCGGCACGGTGATCGAATGGTATGATTTCTATCTGTACGGATCGCTGGCCGCGATCATCACGGCCCAGTTCTTCTCGGGCGTGAACGAGACGACGGGCTACATCTTCGCGCTCATGGCCTTCGCCGCCGGGTTCGCCGTCCGCCCCTTCGGAGCCATCGTCTTCGGGCGGCTGGGAGACCTGTGGGGACGCAAGAACACCTTCCTGGTCACCATGCTGCTGATGGGGCTGTCGACCTTCGTGGTAGGCCTGCTGCCCAACTATGCGACGATCGGCATCGCGGCGCCGATCATCCTCGTCCTGATGCGGCTGGTCCAGGGCCTGGCCCTTGGCGGCGAGTATGGCGGCGCAGCCACCTATGTCGCAGAGCATGCGCCGCCCGGAAAGAGAGGCTTCTATACCTCCTTCATCCAGATCACGGCCACGGCCGGTCTGATGATCAGCCTGCTGGTCATCCTCGGCACGCGGTTCGCTCTCGGGGAGGACGCCTTCCTCGACTGGGGCTGGCGCATCCCCTTCCTGGTCTCGATCCTGATGCTGGGCGTCTCGCTGCTGATCCGGCTGAAGCTGGCCGAGAGCCCGGCGTTCGCGAGGATGAAAGCCGAGGGCAAGGGTTCGACCACGCCGCTGAAGGACAGCTTCGGCCAATGGCCCAATCTGAAGCTGGTGCTGATCGCCCTGTTCGGCCTCGCCGCCGGTCAGGCGGTCGTCTGGTATTCCGGTCAGTTCTACGCCATGTTCTTCCTGGAGCGGGTGCTCAAAGTCGACGGTCCCCTGGCCCAGCTGATGACGGCGGCCGCCCTGCTGCTGGCGACGCCCTTCTTCGTCTTCTGGGGCTGGCTGTCGGACAAGGTCGGGCGAAAGCCGATCATCCTGGGGGGCTGCCTCATCGCCGCCCTGACCTATTTCCCGCTGTTCCACGCCCTGACCGGGGCTGCCAATCCGCAGCTGGCGGCGGCCACGGCCTCGTCGCCGGTCCAGGTCCATGCCGACCCGTCCGACTGCGCGTTCCAGTTCGACCCCGTGGGCAAGCAGACCTTCACCAGCTCCTGCGATCTTGCGAAATCCTATCTGGCGAAGGCGGGCGTGAGCTATTCCAACGCCATCGCTCCGGCCGGTTCGCCGGCCGAGATCAGGATCGGCGCTGCGACTGTAAAGAGCTTCAACAGCGTCATCGCCGAGGATGTTCAGTCCGGGTCACTGCCTGCCGGTGCGATCACCCGCGCCGAGTTCGCGGTTCGCAAGACGGCCTTCGAAAAGGACCTCGCCGCAGCTCTGGCGAGCGCCGGCTATCCGGCCAGGGCCGACAGTGCCCTGGTCAACAAACCCCTGACCATCGCCATCCTGTTCGTGCTCGTCTTCTATGTGACCATGGTCTACGGGCCGATCGCGGCGGCGCTGGTGGAAATGTTCCCGACGAGTATCCGCTACACCTCCATGTCGCTGCCCTATCATGTCGGCAACGGCTGGTTCGGCGGCTTCCTGCCCACGACGGCCTTCGCCATGGTCGCGGCCACGGGCAACATCTACTATGGCCTTTGGTATCCGGTGGTCATCGCCGTGGTCACGGCCATAGTGGGGCTGTTGCTGGTGCGCGAGGGCAGGTCCGTCGACATCCACGCCTGAAATCGGAAACCAAAAGGGGCCGACAGCGAACTGTCGGCCCCTCGGAATCTGGTGGAGCTTAGCGGAGTCGAACCGCTGACCTCTTGCATGCCATGCAAGCGCTCTACCAGCTGAGCTAAAGCCCCGGAACCTTTCGGTCCAGAACGCCGGGTCTGGTGTGGCCCCCGGCGAGGCGGCGGAACCTATGTCGGGTCGATTTTCAGATCAACCCGGTTCCGCCTTTTATTTTTGCCTCATCAAGTGCGCCATCAAAGGCGGGCCGAAACCCGCCTCTGGTCACGCGAACACGCGACAGGCGACCCCTTTAGAGATCGTCGTCCTTGCCGCCCTTGACGACGTCTTCACCGAAGGCGTCGTCATCCTCGTCCTCGATGAAGGGCACGGAATCGTCGTCGTCGTCGTCGGCCAGGACATCGTCGTCGTCGCCTTCGGTCGAACCCATGCCGGGCTCTTCGGTCGGGTCGGCGACCACGTCGTCCTCGTCGTCCGGCGTCAGGATCGGTTCGTGGCCCTCCTGATCGATTTCCGGCGTGACCACATCTTCTTCTTCATCCTCGTCGTCGGTCGCCTTCTTCTCGACGACCTGATCCTCGGCGTCGTCGGCGGCATAGCCACCCGGACGGCCGCGACGGCTGCGCAGCTTGATCGCCTCTTCGGGATCGAACTCGGTATCGCATTTGGGGCAGTGCGCCGGGCGGCGCTGGAGGTCGTAGAATTTGGCCTGGCAGTTCGGACAGACCTGCTTGGCGCCAAGTTTGGGATCGGCCACGGGTGATGGAGACCTTTGGATGGAGGAGGGGATTTCGGCCGCGTCCCTTGCCACCATGGGGGGCCGCTGTCAAAAGCCGTCTTTGGCGTGGCCTGAGGTCCGCCCTCCCCAAACCCTCGTTTCGGAGCGCCACGCGGGTGAACCATCCTGCCCATCTGACCGCGCGACCGGGCGGACCCCTGCGCGGGACCGTGCGGGCTCCGGGCGACAAGTCGATCTCTCACCGCTCGATGATCCTGGGGGCCATGGCCAGCGGCGTGACCGAGATCGACGGCCTGCTGGAAGGCGACGACGTCCTGGCCACCGCCCGCGCGGCCGAGGCCTTCGGGGCGACGGTCGAAAATCTCGGGCGTGGGCGCTGGCGGGTGACCGGCCGGGGCGGGTTCCGGACACCGAGCGGCGTCATCGACTGCGGCAATGCCGGAACCGGGGTGCGTCTGTTGATGGGCGCGGCGGCCGGCTATCCGATTACGGCGACGTTCGACGGCGATGCCTCCCTTCGCGGTCGCCCGATGGGTCGTGTCACCGACCCCCTCGCCCGCATGGGTGCGCGCTTCGACTGGAGCGGCAAGCCCGGCCTTCTGCCGACGACCCTGACGGGCGGAACCCTGTCGGCCATCGACCATGTCCAGACCGTCGCTTCGGCCCAGGTCAAGTCGGCCATCCTGCTGGCGGGGCTGAATGCGGTCGGCACCACATCCATCACCGAGCCGGAGCGGAGCCGGGACCACACGGAGCGGATGCTGCGCGCCTTCGGGGCCGTGGTGGATGTCGAGGATCAGGGAGAGGGCTGGGTCATCCGCCTGCGCGGGGGCCAGTCCCTGTCCGGGACAGCCGTCTCCGTGCCGGGCGATCCATCCTCAGCCGCCTTTCCGCTGGCCGCCGGGCTGATCGTCCCCGGGTCCGAGGTGACGGTCGAGGGCGTCATGCTGAACCCGCTGCGCACCGGCCTGTTCGACACCTGGATCGAGATGGGGGCCGACCTGACCATCGCGAACCGCCGCGTCTCGGGCGGCGAGGACGTCGGCGACATCACGGCCAGCCATTCGGCCCTGAAGGGCGTCGTCGTGCCCGAAAGCCGCGCCGCCTCCATGATTGACGAATACCCGATCCTGGCCGCCACCGCCGCCTTCGCGGAAGGGGCCACGGTCATGCGCGGCGTCGGCGAAATGCGGGTCAAGGAGAGCGACCGCATCCGTCTGATGGTCGACGGCCTGCGCGCCTGTGGCGTGGCGGTGGAGGAAGAGCCGGAGGGTTTCGTCGTCACCGGTGGACCTGTTCCCGGTGGCGCGACCGTCCACACCGCCCACGATCACCGCATCGCCATGAGCCACCTCGTGCTGGGCCTGGCCGCGGCTCGAGCTGTGACCGTCGACGAACCCGACATGATCGCCACCAGCTTCCCCGGCTTCGTCGGGATGATGCAGGGTCTGGGTGCGGTGGTCGGAGCTTGACGAAATGTCGCCCATAGACGACAGTTCTGGCTTCGAGCTCGAGTTCTCGGAGACGTTCGATGCATGGCTTCAAGGGCTCCGTGATCACCGCGCTGCCGCGCGTATCACGGTACGGCTTGAAAGACTTGAGCGTGGTCATTGGGGCGACGCCAGGTCTGTCGGCGAGGGCGTAACGGAGCTGCGTATCGATTATGGCCCCGGCTACCGGCTCTACGCCGCGCGGAGGGGACGACGTATTGTGTTGATGCTGGCTGGTGGCGACAAGTCCAGCCAGCGCAGGGACATTGAGGCCGCCAAGGTGCTGGCCAGGGAATATGGCGATGGCACCTGATACCATTCCGTTCGATCCGGCGCGATATCTGAATGCCCCGGAAGCGATCGAGGAATACCTGGTCGCCTCGTTCGAGGAGGCGGCCGAGTACGGCGATCCAGGAATCATCACCAAAGCCCTCGGCACGGTCGCCCGCGCCAAGGGCATGACGAAGATGGCAGAGGATGCCGAACTATCCCGGACAGCCCTTTACCGTGCGCTCAGCGCCGAGGGTCGTCCCGAACTGGCCACCATCTTCAAGGTGATGCAGGCCCTGGGCCTGCGCCTCGCGCCTGTACGCATGAAGCCTGCCGCTTGACTACGTCCTTCGTCATTGCGGTGGATGGCCCCGCCGCCTCGGGCAAGGGGACGATCGCCTCGCGTCTGGCCGCCCACTACGGTCTGCCTTTCCTCGACACCGGCCTGCTTTACCGCGCCGTCGGTCTGGACGTCCTGACCGGCGGAGGGGACCTCGGCGATGCCCGGGCGGCGGAGGCGGCAGCGCGGGCCCTCGACGCCGCCCGCCTGTCGGAGGACCCCGCGCTGACGACGGGAGAGGCGGGCGAGGCCGCCAGTCGCGTGGCCGGGCATCCGGGCGTCCGCGCCGCCCTTCTGGACCTGCAGCAGGCCTTCGCGCGCCAGGCGGGCGGGGCGGTGCTGGACGGGCGTGACATCGGCACGGTCATCGCACCGGACGCGCCCGCCAAGCTGTTCGTCACCGCGACACCGGAGACCCGCGCGCATCGCCGCTGGCTGCAGCTGTCCGGGCGCGGCGACGCCATCACCTTCGAGGCCATGCTGGCCGATATCCAGCGCCGCGACGAGCGCGACGCCGGTCGAGGCGCGGCACCCATGGTCCAGGCCGACGACGCCGTCTTGCTGGACACGACCGATATGGATATAGAGAGCGCCTTCGATGCGGCCCGCCGTATCGTCGAGGCGGCGCGCGCGAGACACGGCCTTTAGGGTCGGGATCGCAAATCCAACGCACCCACCCTCGATCTCCGCGGGCGTTCTGGCACCGATCGCCTCGCTTTCGACGACCTGACTGACATCCTCAACATCACCTCGCGCAGGGCCGTCCGGTCGTGCGCCATAGCCCCATCGGAAACGCATCCGCTTCATGTCTGATACCCTCAATCCCACGCGCGACGACTTCTCGGCGCTGCTCGACGAACAACTGCAAGGCCGTGATCTCGGCGAAGGCCAGGTCGTTCACGGCCGCGTCGTCGGCATCGAAAAGGACATCCTGATCATCGACGTCGGTCTGAAGACCGAAGGCCGCATCTCGATCCGCGAGTTCGCCATCGGCGAAGGGTCCGTGGTCCCCAAGGTCGGCGACAATGTCGAAGTCTATCTGGAGCGCGTCGAGAACGCCCTGGGTGAGGCCGTCATCAGCCGCGACAAGGCCCGTCGCGAAGAAGCCTGGACCCGTCTGGAAGTCGTCTTCGCTGAAGGTGTGCCGGTCAACGGTGCCATCGTCGGCCGCGTCAAGGGCGGCTTCACCGTCGACCTGGGTGGCGCTTCGGCCTTCCTGCCCGGCAGCCAGGTCGACATCCGCCCCGTGCGCGACGTCGGCCCGCTGATGGGCAAGGAGCAGCCGTTCCAGATCCTCAAGATGGACCGGCCGCGCGGCAACATCGTCGTCTCGCGTCGTGCGATTCTGGAAGAGGCCCGCGCCGAACAGCGCACCGAGCTGGTCGGCCAGCTGCAGGAAGGTGAAGTCCGCGACGGCGTCGTCAAGAATATCACCGACTATGGCGCGTTCGTGGACCTGGGCGGCATCGACGGCCTGCTGCACGTCACCGACATGTCGTGGAAGCGCGTCTCCCATCCGTCGCAGGTGCTCGCCGTCGGCGACACCGTCCAGGTGCAGATCGTCAAGATCAACCCGGACACCCAGCGCATCTCGCTGGGCATGAAGCAGCTGCAGTCCGATCCGTGGGACGGCGTCGAAGCCAAATATCCGCCGGGCGCGAAATACACGGGCCGCATCACCAACATCACCGACTACGGCGCCTTCGTGGAGCTGGAAGCCGGCGTCGAGGGCCTGGTCCACGTTTCGGAAATGTCCTGGACCAAGAAGAACGTCCACCCCGGCAAGATCGTCTCGACCTCGCAGGAAGTCGACGTCGTGGTCCTGGATGTCGACGCCTCCAAGCGCCGCATCAGCCTCGGCCTCAAGCAGGCCCAGGACAATCCGTGGGATGCCTTCGTGGCCCAGCACCCGATCGGTTCGACCGTGGAGGGCGAGGTCAAGAACGCCACCGAGTTCGGCCTGTTCATCGGTCTGGACAACGACATCGACGGCATGGTGCACCTGTCCGATCTCGACTGGTCGGTCTCGGGTGAGGAAGCCATCCAGCGCTACCGCAAGGGCGAGATGGTCAAGGCCAAGGTGCTCGACGTCGACGTCGAGAAGGAACGCGTCTCGCTCGGCATCAAGCAGCTGGGCGGCGATCCCGTCGGCGACGGCGACACCTACAAGAAGGGCCAGACCGTCACCGTGACCGTGACGTCCATCGAGTCGGGCGGCATCGAGGTCAAGTTCGGCGAAGACGATGCGCCGGTCACGTCCTTCGTGCGCAAGTCGGACATCAGCCGCGACAAGAACGAGCAGCGCCCCGAGCGTTTCGCCGTCGGCGACCGCGTCGATGCCCAGATCACGAGCATCGACAAGGCCACCCGTCGCATCTCCGTCTCGATCAAGGCCCTGGAAATGGCCGACGAGAAGGAAGCCATCGAACAGTTCGGATCCTCGGATTCGGGTGCCTCGCTGGGCGATATCCTCGGCGCGGCCCTGCGCGAGAAAGCCAAGCAGGACTGAGAGGTCTGACAGGCTGACGGTCGATGCGCGGCATCTCGGGACTCGAGACCGCGCACCGATCAGGGCCACGATCCTGTGACTGACGACGAGGGCGGCCGGAGCGATCCAGCCGCCCTTTTTCGTCCGGGAAGTCACTCCGTGCACGGGATAGCGACATTTAACCCTCATTCCCTGACGGAAACTGATCAAACCCCCTTTTTCGCCCCGCGCGCGAAGGCTAGGATGCGTTCGCAACCGGATTGAAGTTGCACCCGTAATTGCGCTCCAGAGCGGGAAAGGGCGGGGGCCTGTACATGATCAAGTCTGAGCTGATCGAGAAGCTGGCGGCTGAGAATACGCATCTCACACACGCCGAGGTTGAGCGCGTCGTAAACGTCGTGCTCGGCCGCATGACCGAGGCGATGGCCGCGGGTGGTCGCGTCGAACTGCGCGGGTTCGGAGCCTTTTCCGTCCGGTCCCGCCCGGCGCGCGCAGGGCGCAATCCGCGCACCGGCGAAACCGTCGACGTCCCCGCCAAGGCGGTGCCTTTCTTCAAGAGCGGCAAGGAGCTGCGCGAGCGGCTGAACGCCAGCGGCGACGCCTGAGTCCGGGGACGATATCGATGGGTCTGATTTCCGAATTCAAGGAATTCATCGCGCGCGGCAATGTCGTCGACCTCGCCGTTGGCGTCATCATCGGTGCCTCGTTCGGAAAGATCGTCACCAGCCTGGTCGAACAGGTGGTCATGCCGCCGATCGGCCTGCTGCTGGGCGGCGTCGATTTTTCCCACCTTCAGTGGGTGCTTCGCCCCGAGAATCTCGCCACCGAAGAGATCGAGGAAGTGGCCATCCAGTACGGCGCGTTCCTGAATACCGTGATCCAGTTTCTGATCGTCGCCTTCGTGATCTTCCTGATGGTGAAGGCGATCAACAAGCTGAAACGCGCCGAGGCTGTGGCCCCTTCGGCACCGCCAACACCTTCGGCCTCAGAGGTTCTGCTGGCCGAAATCCGCGATGAACTGAAATCCCGGCCGCGGCTCTGAAACGCGGTCAGGTGGCGCGGCGTCGTCCGTCGTCAGCCCGCGTCCTGGCTCCACCCCCCGGCCAGCGCCTTGAACAGGGCGATCTGGTAGGTGGTCACCAGGGCGTCCGACTGGGCCAGGGCGGCGTCGGCCTCGGCCTCGGTGCGCTGGGCGTCCAGCACGGTGAACAGGCTGTCGGCCCCGGCATCGAAGCGAAGGCGGGCCAGCCGTGACGCATTGGCGGCCTGATCGCGTGCCTCGGTCAGGGCGGCGCGCCGGTCCAGTTCGTTGGCATAGTTGGTCAGGGCCGTCTCGGTCTCTTCAAGCGCCGACAGCACCGCCTGGTCGAAGGTGGCCAGGGCCGCTTCGGTGCGGGCGTCCGCCGCTTCGATGCGTGCGCGGGCGGTCAGCACATTGGGGAAACTCCAGCGGATCAGCGGCCCGAACGAGAACCGGTAGGAGCGGTCGTCGCTGAGGTCCGAGGCGTCCAGCGCCGTCGATCCGATCGAACCGCCCAGCGAGATGGTCGGAAACAGCGAGGCGGTGGCCACGTTCACGCGCGCAGCAGCGGCGGCGAGGTTGCGCTCGGCCTGGCGGATGTCCGGGCGGCGAGCCAGCAGGGCGCTGCCGTCACCGACCGGGATGGGCCGGGTCAGCTGGGGCGGACGCCGGCAGGTCCGCGCAGCCGTGCTGGCCTCCGCAGGCGTGACGCCGGTCAGGGTGGCGAGGCGGAAAATCGCCCCGTCGCGTTGGGCTCGCAGGCTGGGCAACCGGGCGCGGGTGGAGGCCAGCTGGGCCTGGGCGCGGGACGTGTCGAGGGCCGTTCCGGCACCGCCTTCCAGCAGGCGCCGGGTCAGGTCGGCGGTGTTTTGCTGCAGGCCGAGCGTCCGTTCGGCGACCGCGATCTGGGCATTGGCGGAACAGGCGTCGGCATAGGCACGGGTCGTTTCGGCGGCGACCGAGACGCGGATGATGTCCAGCGCCGCCGCCTGGGCATCGGCGTCGGCACGGGCGGCGCGGATCGTGGAGGCGACGCGGCCGAACAGGTCGATCTCGTAGGAGGCATCCAGCCCGATGTCATGGAGGTCGATCTCGGGTGCATCCTGACCGGCGGGCAGGCCCTGCACCGTCGCGGTCGACGACTGGCTGCGCGTCACCGACGCAGAGGTGCTGGTCGTGGGCAGGCGATCCGCGCGGGCTTCCGACAGGCTGGCGCGGACGGCACGCAGGTTGGCGACGGCCGCTTCCAGCTGGTTGTTCCGGGCGAAGGCCTGTTCGATCAGCCCGTCCAGCGTGGGGTCGGCATAGAGCCGCCACCAGTCGTTCCGGGCCTCTGCCGAGGTGGTCGCGCCGTTGGCCGTCCCGAGCGGCGAACTCACGAAGGCCCCCGACGCCAGAGGGGGGAGGGGGGCGTCGGGCGCCTTCGGCCCGACCGCGCACGCCGCCACCAGGGCGGAGGCCGTGCAGGCGGCCAGGAGAGGTGAAAGGCGGGTCGAGATCATGTGGCGTCTCCCGTGCGGGGGGCATGGGGCACCGGCCCGGACGGGTCGGCGACAGGGGGGTGGTCCCGGCCGTGCCGGTCGGTCCTGGACGGTTCATGCGGAATGCGCGCGGCGAGGCCCCGGCAGATCACATAGAAGACCGGCGTGAACAGCAGGCCGAAGACCGTCACACCGATCATGCCGAAGAAGACGGCGGCACCCAGCGAGCGTCGCATCTCCGCGCCCGCCCCATCCGCCAGCACCAGCGGCAGGACGCCGAGGATGAAGGCAAAGGACGTCATCAGGATGGGTCGCAGACGGATGCGTGCGGCCGCGACGGCGGCGTCCCGGCTGTTCATGCCGTGCTCTTCCTGCTGCTTGGCGAACTCCACGATCAGGATGGCGTTCTTGGCCGCCAGCGCGATCAGCACCACCAGCCCGACCTGGACCAGGATGTTGTTGTCCAGCCCCAGCGCATTGACCCCCAGCATCGCGGCCAGAAGACACATGGGCACGATCAGGATGACCGCGAGCGGCAGGGTAAAGGCCTCGTACTGGGCCGCCAGCACCAGGAAGACCAGCAGCACCGCGACCACGAAGATGATCGTCGCACCGCCCGCGGCCTGTTTCTCCTGATAAGCCAGGCCGGTCCATTCGTAGGAGAAGCCGGGCGGCAGGGCCTGGGCCGCCATGGTTTCCATGATCGTCAGCGCCGAGCCGGACGAGACGCCGGGCGCGCCCTGGCCCTGCAGCTCGGCGGCCGGGAACAGGTTGTAGCGGACGATGCGTGAGGGGCCGGAGCTTTCCCGCAGGGTGGCCACCGACCCCAGCGGCACCATGGCCCCCGACGACGAGCGGACCTTCAGATTGCCGATATCGGCCATGTCGTCGCGATAGGCGGGTTCGGCCTGGGCCGTGACGCGGAAGGTGCGCCCCAGCATGTTGAAGTCGTTGACGTAGGACGAGCCCAGATAGATGCCCATGGTCTCGAACACGGCCGACGGCTGGACCCCCATCATCAGGGCCCGGTCGCGGTCGACGTCGGCCTCGATGCGGGGCGAGCCGGTGTTGTAGGTCGAGAAGACCTGGGTGACTTCGGTCGGGGCCTGGGCCGCCGCGCCCATCATGGCATAGGTCGCCCCCTCCAGCGCGCCGTAGCCCGCGGCGGAGGTGTCCTGGATCATCATTGAGAAGCCGTTGCCGGTTCCCAGGCCCTGGACCGCCGGGGGCGCGATGACGAAGATATTGGCGTTCTGGATACTCGACGCCGCCCCGGTGATGGCACTGGCCAGGGCCGTGGCCGTGGTCTCGCGCGTCGTGCGGTCGCTGTAGTCATTCAGACGCACGAAGATGGTCGCGGCATTGGATCCGAACGAGAAGCTGGTGCCGTCCAGACCGGCGAAGGCCACGGTGCCGTCGACGCCTTCGGTGCCCTCGATGATCTTGCGGGCCTTGTCCATGACCTGATTGGTCCGCTCCAGCGATGACCCGGCAGGAAGCTGGACGACGCCGATCAGATAGCCCTGGTCCTGGTCCGGGATGAAGCCGGAAGGCGTGTCGATCAGGCGCCAGGTCGTCAGGCCCAGAAGACCGGCATAGAGGACCAGCATCACGGCCACGGTGCGGACCAGACGGCCGGTGACGCGGCCATAGCGGTCGGACAGCCAGTCGAAGCCCGCGTTGAACTTGCGACCGCCCCAGCCGGCATAGTAGCGCGCCCTTCCAAGGACCGTGCGCGGCCGGGCAGCGTCTTCGTCATGGGCCTTGTGCGGCTTCAGAAGCAGGGCGGCCATGGCGGGTGACAGGGTCAGCGACACGAACAGCGACGTCACCGAAGCGGCTGCGATCGTCACGGCGAACTGGCGATAGAAGATGCCCGGGATGCCGGGCACGAACATGGTCGGGACGAACACCGAGACCAGCACCAGGCCGATGGCGATCAGGGCCCCCGACACCTCCTGCATGGACTTGTAGGCGGCGTCTCTGGGCGACAGGCCCTCGCGGACATATCGCTCGACGTTCTCGACCACCACGATGGCGTCATCGACCACGATCCCCACTGCCAGCACGAGCGCGAGCAGGGACAGGGAGTTGATCGAATAGCCGAGCGCCAGCTGCACCGCGAAAGTGGCGACGAGCGCGATCGGGATGGCCACGATCGGGATGATCGCGGCGCGCCACGACTGCAGGAAGATCAGCACGACCAGGACGACCAGAATGACCGCCTCGATCAGGGTGTGCTGCACCGACTCGACCGAGGCGGCGACGAATTCCGTCGGGTTGTAGGGGACGCCGATATCGAGACCGGCGGGGGCCTCGGTCTTCAGCTTTTCGACTTCGGCCAGGACGCGGTCGGCGGTGCCCAGGGCGTTGGCCCCCGGCTGCTGGACAACGGCGATGCCCACGCCGCGCACGCCGTCGAAATAGCCCTGGATGCCGTAGTCCTGGGCACCCAGCTCGACCCGCGCGATGTCGCGGATGCGGGTCACGCGGCCCTCGGCATCGGTCTTGACCGCGATGTCGGCGAACGCCTCGGGGCTCGACAGGCGGCCCTCGACCTGGATCGGCTGCTGGAAGGCGGCGGCGTTGGTGGCGAAGGGCGGCTGGCCGATCGAACCGGCGGCGGCCTGGATGTTCTGGCCACGCAGGGCCGTGGTGATGTCCGAGGCGTTCAGCCCGCGTGCGGCGGCCTTGGCCGGATCGATCCAGACCCGCATCGAATAGTTGCCGCCGCCGAAGACGGTGACATTGCCCACGCCCTCGATCCGCAGCAGGCGGTCGCGCAGCGTCGAATTGGCATAGTTGCCGATATAGTCGTTGTTCAGGCTGCCGTCGGCCGAGGTCAGGCCCAGGATCATCAGGAAGCCGGATTCCTGCTTGTTCACGATGACCCCGACCTGGCGGACGGCTTCGGGCAGGCGGGGTTCGGCCAGGGCGACGCGGTTCTGGACCAGCACCTGGGCGTTATCCAGATCGGTTCCCGGCTGGAAGGTCACGGTAATGGCGACCGTGCCGTCCGAAGTCGAGGAAGAGGACAGATACAGCATCCCCTCGACGCCGTTGACCTCCTGCTCGATCGGCGCGGCCACCGTCTCGGCCACGGTCTCGGCGGAGGCCCCGGCATAGGCGGTGTTGATGGTGATCGTGGGCGGCGCGATCTCCGGATACTGCGCCAGCGGCAGCAGCGGATAGGCGAAGATGCCGACCAGGGTGACGAAGACCGACAGCACGGCCGCGAAGATCGGCCGGTCGATGAAGAAGCGGGAGATGTTCATGGACGAACGGGCCTCAGTCGCCGACGGCGACGGATTGCGTCAGGGCGGTGGCACTCGTGCCGGTCGCGGCGGGCGGCGCGGTGGTGGTCGGCGCGGCCTCCTGCCGCGGCTGGCGGGCGATGCGGCCATTGGTGGGCTTCACCTTCATGCCGGGCATGGCGCGCTGCAGACCGTCGATGATGATGCGATCGGTGGGCCGGATGCCCGACCGGACGACCCGGAGACCATCGACCAGCGGTCCCAGTTGCACCGGCGTCGGGGTGACCGAGCCGTCGGCGTTGACGACCGAGACGACGCGGCGGGCCTGATCCGTGCCGATCGCCGAGTCCGGGACCAGCAGGGCGTCATAGGCCCCGGCCCCGGCGACGCGGCCCTGGGCGAACATGCCGGGCTTCAGGAAGCCGTCGCCGTTCGGGATGACGGCGCGCAGCCGGATGGTTCCGGACGCCGGATCGATGGCATTGTCGGTGAAGTCCAGCGTGCCCGAGCGGCTGAAGTCGCTTTCGTCCTGCAGGCGGATACGGACCGGGGCCGAACGGCCGGCGCGGGCGTCGCGCTGATACTTCAGCAGCAGGGCCTCGGACCCCTCGAACACGAAATAGATCGGCGAGGACGAGACGATGGTGGTCAGCAGGTCGCCGGCGGACGATCCGCCCGCGACGACATTGCCCGGATCGACGCGGCGGTCGGAGACGCGGCCCGAGGCGGGGGCGGTGACGCGGGTGAACTCCAGATCCAGCTGGCGCGCGCGGACCGTTGCCCGGGCGGACGCGACGGCGGCCTCGGCCGTCTGTACGGCCCCAGCGTTGGTATCGACCTCGGCCTGGCTGACCGCCTGGCTGGCCACGAGGACCTGCGATCGCGCCAGATTGGTGCGGGCGAGGGACAGCTGGGCCTCGGCCTGGGCCATGGCCGCGCGGGCGGCGGCCAGCTGGGCCTGGGCCGGGCGGGGATCCAGGGTGAACAGCAGCTGTCCTCGCCGGACATAGTCGCCATCGCGGAAGTGGACCGCCTGGATGAAGCCGCCGACACGCGCGCGCACCTCGACCTGGCTGGTCGCCTCGAACCGGCCGGTGAAATCGTCCCAGTCGACCACGCGTTCGGCCAGGGGTACGGCCACGGTCACGGGTGCGGCGGGCGGGGGCCCCTGCGCCTCTGACTTCTGCGAACAGCCATACAGCGCGCCCGTCACGAGGACGGACACGGCGACGATCTTCAGCCTGCGCATGCGCGCACTCTCCCGGTTGGGTAGAAATCCCTGTCAGGGCGCGACCGGATGCGCATGGGGAGGAGCCACGGTCATCGCCTGTTGACTTGGATGGGGCGATGGGCCTCGCTTGTCAACAGGCGATGACATGTTCATACAGAGGGTGGGGCACCTGGGAGATCACATTGAGTTTCGTCGCCTGCCATCGGCCGCGTAACGCGGCCGCGACCCGTGACGCCATCCTGGCGGCCGCGACGCGCCGGTTCACGGCCGAAAGCTACGATCAGGTCGGCATCCGCGACGTTGCGGGCGAGGTCGGCGTCGATCCGGCCCTGATCTCTCGCTACTTCGGCTCCAAGGAAGAACTTTTCCGCGCGGTCATCGACGACTGCGGCAGCGGTGCCGACCTCACCGAGGGCGACCGGGCGACGTTCGGCGAACGGATGGCGCACGAGATCGTCTATGGCGAGCGCCGGGAGAGCAAGCTGGCCTGGCTGTTGCTGATGCTGCGATCCGCTTCCTCTCCCAAGGCGACCGAGGTCATTCAGCAGGCCTCGAACGAGGCCTTCTTCGATCCCTTCGTGGCCTGGATGGGTGGCGAGGACGCGGCCATCCGGGTGCGCATCGCCGCCGGGCTGATGATGGGCCTGACCGTCAGCCGCGATCTGTCGGGTCTGAAGATGTCGCCCGATGAGTCCGAACGCCTGAAGGGCCGCATCGCCGGAATCCTGCAGGACCTCGTCGACGGCTGAGCGTGCGGCGACATCGCAGGATGGCAAGATGGTCCGCGCTTGCGCCCCCCGGTTCAACCCGTATGGTCCGCGGTGGCTGTTTTCGATGAGGCGGGGCTTGGCGATGCGTGGTTTCTTTCTGGCAGCGACAGGCCTTGTCGCAGCGGTTTTGGCGGGTGCCGCCTCCGCCCAGGTCAGCGTCGGCCCCGTGCAACAGACAACCGGCACCTTCGAGGACAAGTTCCGCCAGTTCGAGGGCGAGGACTGGCCCAGCCCGACCGACTATCGCAGCGCGTCGGGCGCGCCCGGCTTTCGCTACTGGCAGCAGAAGGTCGATTACGACATCGACGTCTCGCTGGATGAGCCGACCCGGACGCTGACGGGGACCGAGACCGTCACCTACACCAACAACTCGCCCGACCGGCTGGGGTATCTGTGGCTGCTGCTGGATCAGCAGAACTATCGTCGGGCATCGATCGCCGAACGCACCCGTACCGTCGGCGACGCGGCCACCGTCAGCGTCGGCGAGGTGCTGCGCGTCCAGAGATTCCAGGAGTGGGAAGGCGGGTTCAACGACCTGAAGATCACCGGTCCGGACGGGCAGGACCTGACCTATACGATCACCGATACCCTGCTGCGGATCGACCTGCCGCAGACCCTGGGAACGGGCGAAAGCTTCACCTTCACCATCCGCTTCACCCTGCCGCTGCCCGAGACCAACGTCGTCGGCGGCCGGTCGGGCTATGAGTGTTTCACCAAGGCCTGGGAGGACGGCAACTGCATCTTCCTGGCGGCCCAGTGGTTCCCCCGCCTGGCGGTCTATTCGGACTATGAGGGCTGGCATCAGGCCCAGTTCCTGGGGTCGGGCGAGTTCACGCTGGAGTTCGGCGACTACGATGTCTCGATCACCGCGCCGGCCGACCATGTCGTGGCCGCGACCGGCGAACTGGCCAACCCCGAGATCCTGAGCGAAGCGCAGCGGTCGCGTCTGGCTCAGGCCCGGACGGCCGACGAGCCCGTCTATATCGTCACGCCCGCCGAGGCCGCCGCCGCCGAGGCCGCGCCCGCGCGGTCGGGCACCCGCACCTGGCATTTCGTCGCCGACAATGTGCGCGACTTCGGCTGGGCGGCCAGCCGCAAATTCGTCTGGGACGCCCTGGGTGTCGAACAGGACTCAACCGAGCACCCGGTCGTGATGGCCATGTCCTTCTATCCGAAGGAGGCCCGTCCGCTGTGGGATGCCTATTCGACCAAGGCCATCGCCCACACCCTGGATGTCTACAACCAGTTCGCCCTGACCTACCCCTATCCGACCGCCCAGTCGGTCAACGGGCCGGTCGGTGGCATGGAATATCCGATGATCACCTTCAACGGGCCGCGGCCGGTGCGGGGCGACGACGGCTCCCTGACCTATACCGAGCGGGCCAAGACCGGGCTGATCGGGGTGGTGATCCACGAGGTCGGTCACACCTATTTCCCGATGATCGTCAACTCCGACGAGCGCCAGTGGACATGGATGGACGAAGGGCTGAACAGCTTCCTGCAGTTCGAGGCGCAGAAGCTGTGGGATCCCGACTTCCCCTCGCGTGGCGAGCCCCGTGACATCGTCGAATACATGATCAGTCAGGACCAGGTGCCGGTGATGACCCAGTCCGACTCCCTGCTGCAGTTCGGCAACAACGCCTATGCCAAGCCGGCGACAGCGCTGGTCATCCTGCGCGAGACCGTCATGGGCCGCGAGCTGTTCGACCGCGCCTTCCGCGAATACTCCCAGCGCTGGATGTTCAAGCGCCCGACCCCGTTCGACTTTTTCCGCACGATGGAGGAGTCGTCGGGCATGGATCTGGACTGGTTCTGGCGCGGCTGGTTCTACACCACCGACCACGTCGACATCTCGCTCGACAATGTGGTGCGGGTGAACCTGCAGTCGACCGATCCGGACGAGCGCGCCCGCGCCGACCGCGAGCGCTTCCGGCAGCAGCCGGTCAGCCGCACCGCCGCCGTCAATCAGGAAGCCGGCATCCAGACGGTCATCGAGCGCGACAGCGGCGTGCTGGATTACTACGACGAGACCGACCAGTTCACCGTCACCGCCACCCAGCGCCGGGATGCGGCCTCGGCCGCCGCCCGTGCCGATGCCGACCGCCAGCGCGCACAGGGTTTCCGCGACAACATCTATCGCCTGACGTTCTCCAATGTCGGTGGCCTCGTCATGCCGGTGATCGTCAAGATGAATTTCGCGGACGGGACCAGCGAGACGGTCCGCATTCCGGCAGAGATCTGGCGTCGCAACAGCCAGCGCGTGGTCTGGCAATACACCTCGGCCAGGACGCTGGTGTCGGCAGAGCTTGACCCCCTTTGGGAGACGGCGGACTCGGACCGGTCGAACAACGCCTTCCCGCAATCGATCGTGCCATCGGTCGTGCCTCTGGCACCGGCCGGTCCCCAGGGCCAGAACCGGATGCGCGACGATGACCGCCGCGTCACGCCCGACAGCCTGCGGACCCGACCCGCTTCCTGATGGCGGGCGCGGGCTTCAGGATCGGACGGCGAGGATTGCTGGGCGGACTGATGCTCGCCTGCGGGCTCAGTGTCAGTCCCGCCCTGGCCCACCGAGGCCATGCCGGTCTGACGGTGGTGGAGATCGATGCCGCGACCGGTGCCGTGCGGGTAACCCACCGTTTCTACGCTCACGACGTCGAGCCTGCCCTGGTCTCCATCGCGCCCGATGCCCAGCCATCGCTGGATGATCCGCGCGCGGTCGCGGATCTGGAAGCCCATCTGGCGGCACGATTCCGGCTGGAGATCGACGGGCTGGCGATCAACCTCACCCATGGCGAAACCGTCCTGGCCGGCGACACGGTGCGGATCGGCTTTGCCGGCACGGGCGAGGCGGAACCGGCCGTCCATGCGGTCACGGTCGATCTCGATTTCTTTCCCGGCGTCTATGACGATATGGAGCAACAGGTGAACGTGCGCACCGGAGGGGTGACCCGCACGATCCTGTTCCGTCCCGGATCCGCAGCGCAAACGGTCCGCTTCGAGGGTTGAAGCCCTCCAACAGGGTCGAAATTGCCACCCCGGGGCCCTGCACGCTTCTTTTTGGAAGTTTTTGCCAGATAGCGGTTGTGCAACGCAGCGTTCTCTGACCTTATGCCGGGGTAGCCAAGGAGGCGGCCATGAGCCACCCGACCCGTCACATCCCGATCCGTGCCGCCGCCCGTGCGGTCGCGGCCCCGCGCGCCAATGCCGTGCCGGCCGCCCTGAACACCCTTATTCTCAGCGTACTCGTACTCCTGCTCTCCGGAGCGGCGTGGATGCAGCTGACCTGAAGCCGAGACAAATCAGGACCGCAAGCCTCCACCCGCTCCCGACAGGAAGCGGGTTTTTTAATGCCCGACGCACGCCTCTCCTCCGGAACGCCCAACCTCGATGACGCAAGATTTGACCCCTGATGACACGGCCCCGTCGCCCCGGCGACGCAGCGCCGTCGTGACCGCCGGAGCGAACCGCGCCGCGGCCCGCAGCTATCTGCGGGCCGCAGGCATGGACGATGCCGATTTCGAGAAGCCGATGATCGCGGTGGTCAACACCTGGTCGTCGGTGACGCCGTGCAACATGCATCTGGACCGGCTGGCCAGGGACGTCCGGGCCGGCATCATCGCGGCGGGCGGCTTCCCGATCGACTTCAACACCATCGTCGTCACCGATGGCATCTCGATGGGTACGCCGGGTATGAAGGCCTCGCTGATCAGCCGTGAAGTCGTCGCCGACTCGATCGAGCTGGCGGTGCAGGGCCATCAGCTGGACGGCGTCGTCTGCATCGTCGGTTGCGACAAGACCATACCCGCCGCCGCCATGGCCCTGGCCCGCATGGATATTCCCGGCCTGGTCTATTACGGCGGCACCATCATGCCGGGCCGGATCGGATCGGCCGAAATCTCGATCCAGGAGGTCTTCGAGGCTATCGGCGCCCACGGCGCCGGCACCATCGACGACGACCAGCTGAAGATCGTCGAGAGCGCCGCCTGTCCGGGGGCCGGGGCCTGCGGGGGGCAGTTCACCGCCAATACCATGGCCATGGCCCTGTCGATGATGGGTCTGTCGCCGATGGGGGCCAATGACGTCCCCGCCGTCGATCCGGCCAAGGCGGCCGAGGGTGAGCGCTGCGGCCGGTTGATCGTCGAACGGGTCTTCGCCGGCGACACGGCCCGCAAATACATCACGCGCGCGAGCCTGAAGAATGCCGCCGTTGCCGTCTCGGCGTCCGGAGGATCCACCAATGCGGTCATGCACCTGACGGCCATCGCGACCGAGGCGGGCGTCGATTTCGGCATCGAGGACTGCCATCAGGCCTGTGTCGAGGCCCCGGTCATCTGCGATCTGAAACCGGGCGGCCGGTTTCTGGCCTCGCACCTGTATGCGGCGGGCGGCACGCGGCTGGTCGCCCAGCGGCTGGCGGCGGCGGGCAAGATCGTGAACGCCCCGACCGTCTCGGGCCGCAGCCTGTTCGCCGAGGCCGCCGAGGCCGAGGAAGCGCCGGGCCAGCAGGTCGTGACCACGATCGATGCGCCGGTCATGGCGCGCGGCTCCTATGCCGTCATCCACGGCGACCTGGCCCCGGAGGGGGCGATCATCAAACTGGCAGGCCATGCCATCGACGTGTTCGAGGGCCCGGCCTGCGTGTTCGACTCGGAGGAAGACGCCTTCCATGCCGTTCAGGACGGCTCGGTCGGCGAGGGCGACGTCATCATCATTCGCTACGAAGGCCCGCGCGGCGGACCGGGCATGCGCGAGATGCTGCAGGTGACCGCCGCCCTGAAGGGCCGCGGCGTCCAGAATGTCGCCCTGCTGACCGACGGCCGGTTCTCGGGCGCCAGCTACGGCTTCGTCGCCGGCCACATCTCGCCGGAGGCAGCCGTGGGCGGTCCGATCGCCCTGGTCCGCGACGGCGACCGGATCACGATCGATGTCACGAACCGACGCATCGATGTCGCGGCCGATCTGGTCGCACGCGGTCGCGACCACACGATCCCCCCGCTGAACCCCGCCACCGGGGTCTTCGCCAAATATCGCGCCCAGGTCGCCTCGGCCAGCCAGGGCGCTGTCACCATACCCAACCCGCCGCCGGCCCAGGTGCCGGCGATCACCAAAGCCCGTCAGGAAGCCTGAGCCATGCAAATCTATACCAACGACGACATCCGTCCCGGCGTCATCGCAGGTCACCGCATCGCCATCATCGGCTACGGGTCGCAAGGGCGCGCCCATGCGCAGAACCTGAAGGACTCGGGCCACGACGTGGTCGCCGGGGTCCGTCATGGCGGCAAGGGCTGGAAGAATGCCCAGGCCGATGGGGTCCCGACGGCGGAGCCCGCCGAAGCGGTCAAGGGCGCGGACATCATCGCCATCCTGACGCCCGACATGGCCCAGGCGCAGATCTACAGGGACATCATCGAGCCCAACGCCAGGAAGGGCGCGGCCATCCTGTTCGCCCACGGCTTTTCGATCCTGTATGGACGCGTCACCCCGCGTGCCGACATGGACGTCATCCTGGTCGCGCCCAAGGGGCCGGGTGACCTGGTCCGTCGCGAATATGCGCGCGGACGCGGCGTGCCCGCCCTGTTCGCGGTCGAGCAGGACGCCACCGGCAAGGCCCGCGACCGGGCCATGGGCTATGCCCGGGGCATCGGCGGCGCGACCGGCGGCCTGCTGGAAACCTCGTTCAAGGAAGAGACCGAGACCGATCTGTTCGGCGAACAGGCCGTCCTGTGCGGCGGGGCCAAGGAACTGGTCATGGGAGGGTTCACCACCCTGGTCGAGGCCGGCTACCAGCCCGAGATCGCCTATTTCGAATGTATGCACGAGCTGAAGCTGATCGTGGACCTGTTCTACGAGGGCGGCATCACCAAGATGAACGAATTCATCTCCGAGACCGCCAAATGGGGCTCGGTCGTCAGCGGCCCGCGCGTCATCAACGCCGAGACCCGCGCGCGGATGAAGGAGATCCTGACCGAGATCCAGGACGGCACCTTCGCTCGCGAATGGATCGCCGAGAACGAGGCCGGCAAGGGGGCCTACGATGCTCTGGTCAAGGCCGACGGCGACCACCTGATCGAATCGGTCGGGGCGGGTCTGCGCGAGCGCATGGCCTGGTTGCACGCCCCCAAGACCGCTGAAGCGGCCTGAACGCGCGAGAGCCTGAGTACATACAGATGACCGCCGCCACCGCCCTGAAACCCGCGCCTGCCGCCGCTCCCCGGAGCGGTGCGCGGCTGCTCGTCTCGACCCTGGAGCGGTTGGGCGTGGATGTCGTGTTCGGCTATCCCGGCGGCGCCATCATGCCGGTCTATGATGCCCTGACCGGGTCGGGCCTGAAGCACATCCTGGTCCGTCACGAGCAGGGCGCGGCCTTCGCGGCCGACGCCTGGGCCCGGGCGACCGGCAAGGTCGGGGTCTGCATGGCGACCTCGGGTCCGGGCGCCACCAACCTGATCACCGGGATCGCCAATGCGATGATGGATTCGGTGCCGATGGTCTGCATCACCGGCAATGTCGCCACCCATCTGATGGGGACCGACGCCTTTCAGGAAATCGACATCCTGGGCGTCACCCTGCCGATCGTGAAGCACAGCTGGGTCGTCCGCGACCCGGCCGACGTTCCCGCCGTGATCGAGGAAGCCTTCCACGTCGCGCGCTCAGGCCGCCCCGGTCCGGTCCTGGTCGACCTCCCGAAGGACGTGCAGGTCGGCCTGACCTCCGAGGATTTCGGTTTCCACTATCCGAACGAGACGACCCCTGTGGATCACGCGGCCATCGCCGAGGCCGAGCAGCTGATCCGCGCCGCAGAGCGCCCGCTGATCTACATCGGCGGCGGGGTCAAGATCGCCGGGGCCGTCCAGGCGTTGCGCGACTTCGCAGGGCAGACCGGCATCCCCTCGGTCTCGACCCTGAACGCCCTGGGGTCGGTTCGTACGGATGCCCCCGGCTTCCTGGGCATGCTGGGAATGCACGGGACCAAGGCCGCCAATGAGGCGGTACAGGAAAGCGATCTGCTGATCGTCTTCGGGGCCCGGTTCGACGACCGCGCGACCGGCAAGCTGAACGAATTCGCCCCCCATGCGAAGGTCGTCCATTTCGACATCGACCCGGCCGAGATCGGCAAGCTGCGCGCCGTCCACGTCCCGGTCATCGGCGACCTGACGGCCGGTATCGAGGCCCTGAACGCGCGTGTCGCCGGGGCACCACTGTCGATCGAGCCCTGGATCGTCCGCTCGACCTCGAACGCCCGTCGCAACGCCTTCCGCTATGACGCGCCGGGCGAGGGGGTCTATGCGCCGGCCCTGCTGAACGAACTGTCGAGGACGGCCGGAGACAGCTTCGTCGCCGCCTGCGACGTCGGCCAGCACCAGATGTGGGTCGCCCAGCACTGCGAGTTCTCGCGGCCCGAGGCTCATCTGACGTCCGGCGGTCTGGGGGCGATGGGCTACGGCCTGCCCGCCGGTCTGGGGGCCAAGATGGCCGACCCCGAGGCCCACGTCGTTACCGTCTCCGGCGATGGCAGCTTCATGATGAACATCCAGGAGCTGGCGACCCTGCGCCGCTATGGCGTCGCGCTGAAGATCGTCCTGCTGGACAACTCCAGCCTGGGGCTGGTGCGCCAGTGGCAGGAGCTGTTCTTCGCCGAGAACTATTCAGAGGTCGATCTGTCGGACAATCCGGACTTCGTCGCCGTGGCCCAGGCCTTCGGCATCGAGGCCTTCATGATCGACCGCCGCGATCAGGTCACCGACGGCATCGCCCGTCTGCTGGCCGCGCCCGGACCGTGCCTGATGCACGTCCTGATCGACCCCAGGGAAAACGTCTGGCCGCTGGTGCCCCCGGGCAAGTCCAACGCCGAGATGATGCACGACACGCGCTTTGAAGGAGACATGTGATGACCGACACCCTCCAGATCCATATCGATCGGGCCGACGGCTCTCTCCAGCGCCTCATCGGTCTCGTGGAGCGTCGCGGCTTCCACATCGACGCCATGTCCCTGTCGGACGAGGGCGCGATGCGCCGCGTCCAGCTGCAGGTCCGCGGGCGCGACGCAGGGCGCTGCACCGAAAACCTGGGCCGCCAGATCGACAAGCTGATCGGGGCGACCCGGGTCGGTTGTGCCCCCGCGCCTTTCGCCTATCGGGACAGTGTGGCCGCATGACCTCCGAACCTCGAGTACCGAACGATCCCGACCGCGTGGTCGTCTTCGACACCACCATGCGCGACGGCGAACAGGCCCCCGGCTTTTCCATGTCGCCCGCCGACAAGGTCAGGATGGGCCGCCAGCTGAAGGCGCTGGGCGTCGACATCATGGAGGCCGGTTTCGCCGCCGCCTCTCCGGGTGACGAGGACTGCATTCGCGCCGTCGTCGGCGAGATGGCCGAGGACGATTCAGGCCCGGTCTTCTGCTCCCTGTCCCGCTCCAACGAGGCGGACATCGACGCCTCATATCGCGCCCTGCGGGGGACCCGGCGTCGACGTTGCCATGTCTTCATCGGCACCAGCCCGATCCATCGCGCGGCCAAGCTGCGGATGACGCCGGATCAGGTCCTGGCCCAGGCGGTGCGTTCGGTCGAATACGCCCGCACGCATTTTCACGATGTCGAGTTCAGTGCCGAGGACGCGATCCGTACCGAGCCCGAGTTCCTGGCCGAGGTGCTGGAGGCGGTCTCGGCGGCGGGGGCCTCGACCCTGAACGTGCCCGATACGGTCGGCTATGCGACACCGGACGAGATCGGTTCGCTGTTCCGGTTCCTGATCGCGCGGATCAGGCCGCGCTTCCCGCACGTCGTGTTCTCGACCCACTGCCACAACGACCTGGGTCTGGCCGTCGCCAACAGTCTGGCGGCGATCGAGGGCGGGGTACGCCAGGTCGAATCGACCATCAACGGAATCGGCGAACGGGCCGGAAACGCGGCGCTGGAAGAGGTCGTCATGGCCCTGCGGACCCGCGCCGAACGCTATGGCGTCACGACCGGCGTGGACGCGACCCGGCTGCTGGAGACCAGCCGCCTGCTGAGCGAAATCACCGAATCCCCGATCGTGCGCAACAAGGCCATCGTCGGCATCAACGCCTTCGCCCACGAGGCGGGCATCCACCAGCATGGCATGTATGCCGACGCCCGCACCTACGAGATCATGCGGCCCGAGGACGTGGGCTTTTCCGGCAGTTTCTTCGTGCTGGGCAAACACTCGGGCCGAACGGCGGTTCAGAAGCGGGCCGAGGTTCTGGGCTATCCACTGGTCGGCGATCACCTGACCGACGCTTTCGCCGCCTTCAAGACCCGTGCGGACGAGATCGGAGAGATCGACGACAAGGAGTTGATCGCCATCTGCGTGGCGACGCAGAGAGATGCGGCCCATGTCGCCGCCTAGGACCTTGTTCGACAAGGTCTGGGACCGCCACGTCGTCGTCCCGGAAACGGCGGAGACGCCGGGCGTCCTCTACATCGACCTGCATCTGGTCCACGAGGTCACCAGCCCCCAGGCCTTTACCGAGATCCAGGCGCGGGGCCTGAAGGTTCGTCGTCCGGACAAGACCTTTGCGACGCTCGACCATTCGACCCCGACCCTGCCGGCGGGGCTGAACGGCCTCAAGCCCTATGTCACGGCCGAGGCCGAGGCACAGGTGCATCGGCTGGAAGAGAACTGTGCCCGACATGGCATCGACCTGGCCGGCTGGGCGTCGCCGGATCGAGGCGTGGTGCATGTGATGGGTCCCGAACTGGGTCTGACCCAGCCGGGCATGACCGTCGTCTGCGGCGACAGCCATACGGCCACCCACGGGGCCTTCGGAGCCCTGGCCTTCGGTATCGGCACCTCGGAGGTCGGCCATGTGCTGGCGACCCAGTGCCTGTTGCAAAGGAAGTCGAAGGCGATGCGCGTGACCGTCACCGGTCATCTGGTGCCGGGCGTGTCGGGCAAGGACGTGGCGCTGGCCGTGATCGCTGAACTGGGCTTCGGCGGCGGCACCGGTTTCGTCATCGAATATGCGGGCGACGCCGTGCGGTCGCTGGACATGGAAGGGCGGATGACCCTGTGCAATATGTCGATCGAGGCCGGTGCGCGGGCGGGGATGATCGCCCCGGATGCCAAGACCATCGACTGGCTGCGCGGGCGCAAGCACGTGCCGCAGGGCCATGCCTATGGCGCCAGGGCGGCCGAATGGTTGACCCTGGAATCCGATCCGGATGCCGTGTTCGATGCCGAGGTCGTCATCGACGGCGCTGCGATCCGCCCCATGGCGACCTGGGGGACGACGCCGGACGCGGGGTCTCCTGTCGGGTCCCCGGTGCCGGAGCCGAGGTCCGACAGCGACCGCAAGGCCCTGGCCTATATGGGCTTCGAGGCCGGCCAGACGACGACGACCCAGGCCGTGGACGTCGTCTTCATCGGTTCGTGCACCAACGGGCGGTTGCCCGATCTGAGAGCGGCGGCGGAAGTGTTGCGCGGGCGCAAGGTGAAGTCCGGCGTGCGCATGCTGGTCGTGCCGGGCTCGGAGGCCGTGCGTCGCGATGCCGAGGCAGAAGGGCTGCATACCGTTTTCACCGAGGCGGGTGCCGAGTGGCGCATCCCGGGGTGTTCGATGTGCATCGCCATGAACGGAGATTTCGTCGCGCCGGGCCAACTGGCCGTCTCGACCTCCAATCGCAACTTCGAAGGCCGTCAGGGCAAGGGGGCCCGCACCATCCTGGCCAGTCCGGCGACGGCAGCGGCCTCGGCCATCGCCGGGGTGCTGACCGATCCGCGCGTGTATCTGGGGGAGCCGGTCGATGCCTGAACCCCTCAAGGTCCTGACCTCGCGGACCCTGGTCCTGACCCAGGCCAACATCGATACTGACCAGATCATCCCGGCGCGGTTCCTGACCACGACCGAAACAACGGGTCTGGGCCAGAAGGCCTTCTACGACTGGCGCTATGAGGCCGACGGCTCGGCCCGGCCGGAAGCGGTGCTGAATCGGATCGATCCGGCCGAGCATCGCATCCTGGTGGCGGGCGACAATTTCGGCTGCGGCTCGTCGCGCGAGCACGCACCCTGGGCGCTCTACGACTACGGGTTCCGGGCGGTGATCTCGACCTCGATCGCCGACATTTTCACCTCCAACGCGCTGAAGAACGGCTTTCTGCCCGTCGTCGTCGATCAGGCGACGTGGGAAGACCTGGTCGCCAATCCCGAACAGGTGGTGACCATCGACCTGGAGGCCGGAGAGGTCCGTCGCGGCAACCATGCGCCGGTCGCCTTCGCGGTCGAGCCCTTCGCGCGCCAGTGCCTGCTGGACGGCGTCGACACGCTCGGCTGGCTGCAGAAGGCCCTGCCCGCCATCGAACACTACGAACAAGCCCACTTGCCGGAGCCCGCGTGATGTCCAGCCCCCAGACCTATACCATCGTCCTGCTGCCCGGCGACGGCGTGGGGCCGGAAGTCATCGCGGCGGCGCGGGATGTGCTGCGGGTCATCGCCGACTTCTATGGCCACCGGTTCGAATTCTCCGAGCACCTGATCGGTGGCGCCGGCATCGACGCGACCGGCGATCCCCTGCCGCCGGAGACCACCTCTGCCTGCCTCGCGGCCGACGGCGTACTGCTGGGAGCGGTCGGCGGGCCCAGATGGGACGGCGGTACGCGCCGTCCGGAAGAAGGCCTGCTGGGCATCCGCAAGGCCATGGGCCTGTTCGCCAATCTGCGCCCGCTGCAGGTCTCGCCTGTCCTGGCCCACCGCTCGCCCCTGAAAAAGGAGATCGTCGAGGGCGTCGACCTGATCGTCTTCCGCGAACTGACCGGCGGGGTCTATTTCGGCGAGAAGACCCGCACCGACACCATGGCCTCTGACCTGTGCATCTATACCGTGCCGGAGATCGAGCGGATCACCCGCGCGGCCTTCAAGACCGCCCTGCAACGGCGTGGCAAGGTGACCTCGGTCGACAAGGCCAATGTCATGGCGACGTCCAAGCTCTGGCGCGAGGTCGTCACCCGCATCCACGCCGAAGAGTTTCCCCAGGTCCAGTTGGAGCACGCCCTGGTCGACTCCATGGCGATGCATCTGATCCGAAAGCCGCGCGACTATGACGTCATCCTGACGGAGAACATGTTCGGAGACATCCTGTCGGACGAGATCAGCGTCCTGGGGGGATCGATCGGCCTGTTGCCCTCGGCATCGCTCGGCGAATCAGGCCCGGGCCTGTTCGAGCCAATCCATGGTTCCGCCCCCGACATCGCGGGCCAGGATCTGGCCAATCCGGTCGGCACCATCCTGTCGGCAGCGATGATGCTGCGTCACAGCCTCAATCTGGAGGACGAAGCCGCGTCGATCGAGGCGGCGGTCGCGGCGGTGCTGGCGGCCGGGGCCACGACGGCGGACCTGGGTGGCGCCCTGGGCACGCGCGCTGCCGGCGAGGCCATCATCGACGCCATCCGCGCCATCCACTGGGCCGCGGCGCATCGTGTCCAGATGCACTGGGGTTAATGATATCCCGATAACGGCGTCAGGCGAAATTATGGTGCATCGCGCAAACTCTATGCGCACGATCCTGCTTTTTGCCAGTGTGTAAACTACGACACGCACACGAAAATTGCGCCGAACACCGCTGAAGCCCTTGCGTCAGTCAACGTTGCGGTAAACAGTTCGCAACTGCGAGATCACACAGGGGGTGCATTCATGTCGCAGTTTTGGAATCGACTACCGGGGGTCCTTGGCCTCCTGCTTCTGACCGCCGCGCTGTTCTACGCGGGCGGAGCCTTCGCCCAGGATGCGGCTGCGGCCACGCCTGCACCGGCCTTGCTGGCTCACCAGGTGCCTCTGGAGCTTGATGGAGCCGGAACATCCTGGATCCTGACCTCCACCGCCCTGGTACTGCTGATGACCCTCCCCGGTCTGGCGCTGTTCTATGGCGGCATGGTGCGACGCAAGAACGTGATCGCCACCATCACCCAGTCAGTCGGCGTTTCCGCCGTGGTCAGCCTGGCCTGGTTCGCCATCGGCTACAGTCTTTCGTTCGGATCGGGTCAGCCCGTGTTCGGCTTCGACGCGGAGACCGTGAACGCCTATATCGGCTCGACCCAGGCGGCCTTCCTGAACGGCGTCGGAATCGATACGGCCCATAGCCTGGCCAAGGGCCTGCCGGAGTATCTCTGGATCGCCTATCAGCTGACCTTCGCCATCATCACACCCGCCCTGGTCACCGGCGCCTTCGCCGAGCGGATCAAATATTCGGCGCTTTTGCTGTTCACGGCCCTGTGGTCGATCTTCGTCTATGCCCCCATCGCGCACTGGGTCTGGGGCGGCGGCTTCCTCGGCGCGGCCGGCGTGCTGGACTTCGCCGGCGGCGCGGTGGTGCACGTCAACTCGGGTATCGCGGGCCTCGTCTGCGCGCTGTTCCTCGGACCGCGCAAGGGTTACGGCAAGGATGCGATGAACGCCCACAATCCGGTCCTGACCATGATCGGTGCCTCCCTGCTGCTGGTCGGCTGGATCGGCTTCAACGCCGGATCGGCCTGGGCGGCGGACGGCATCGCATCGGTCGCCCTGCTCAACACCATCCTTGCCGCCATGGCCGCGTCCCTGACCTGGAAGATCGTCGAGGTCATCGAGAAGCGTAAGCCGTCCCTGATCGGGGTCCTGTCCGGCATGGTCGCCGGTCTGGTTGCCATCACGCCGGCGGCCGGCTTCGTCGATCCGAAGGGGGCCGTCCTCATCGGTCTGATCGCCGGACCGGTCTGCTACGCCTCGTCGGTGTGGCTGAAGAAGCTGCTGCGCTACGACGACAGCCTGGACGCCTTCGGCATCCACGGTGCCGGCGGCCTGCTGGGCGCGCTCCTGACCGGCGTGTTCGCCACCACGGCGGTGAACGGCCTGTCCGAAGGCGCGAACATCGCTACCCAGGCGCTCGGCCTGGCCTGGACCATCGCCTGGTCTGCCGTCGTGACCTTCATCATCCTGGTGATCTGCAAGTTCACGACGGGCCTCAGGGTCACGGATGCGCAGGAAGCGGAAGGTCTGGACACGACGCTGCATGGCGAAGGCCTGGAAAACGTCTGAGACCACACGAACGACCGGGGCGGTTCTCACCGGGCCGTCCCGGCACACCTCCCACTCAAAAACAATCTAAAAGGGGATATCGAGATGAGACTTCACACCACTTCCGCCGCCATGGCGGCTGCGTTTGCCGCACTCGCAATCGCCGGTTCGGCGTCCGCCCAGGACGTCAACGTGGCCTTCAATGCGGCCGTCACGCGCGACTACGTCTTCCGCGGCTTCAGCCAGACCGGCGAAGACCCTGCCCTTCAGGCGGGTGTCGACCTCACGGCAGGCAGTTTCTATGCCGGCGTCTGGGCCTCGAACGTCGATTTCGGTGACTCCACGGACGCGGAGATCGATCTCTATGGCGGCTATCGCGGCGAGGCTCAGGGCTTCGCTTTTGATGTCGGCGTGGTCGGCTATGGCTACACGGATGCACCGTCCGGTGCCGACTATGGCTATCTGGAGTACAAGGCCGCCGTGTCGCGAGCCGTCGGCCCGGTGACTGCTGGCGTGGCCCTCTATTATTCGCCCGACTTCTTCGGCGTGGATGAGGAAGCGACCTATGTCGAGGGAAATGTGGCCTTCACGCCTTCAGACAAGTGGACGGTCACTGGCGCGGTCGGCAAGCAGATGCTGGACGTCACCGATGACTACGTCACCTGGAACGTCGGGGCCTCCTACGCGATCACCGAAAATCTGGTGGCCGATGTCCGCTATCACGGCACCGACGTGGACAATGCACCGCTGGCCGATGATCGCATTGTGGGGACGATCAAGGTCCTGTTCTGAAGATACTGCCCGTCAAGGTGACGGGCTCGCTTCGATGGAAGGGCCCCTGTCGACAGGACAGGGGCCTTTTTCACAGGCGCAGCACCAGGGCCCCCAAGGCAGGAAAAGGCTTCCCGGCCACCCCGGCACCGTTCAGGGACTCCAGCACCAATGCCCCTTCTGGCATCGGCCAGTCGATCGGGTCGTGCCCCAGATTGAAGGCGCAAACGAGGACGTCGGCAGAGGTCTTCCGGGCAAAGACCAGAAGGCCATCGGGGGCCGAGATCATCGTCATCCCGCCCCGGCGCAAGGCGGGATGCGATCTGCGCAGGGCGATGACCCGGCGTGACAGATGCAGGGTCGAGACCGGATCCCGCTCCTGCTCCCCCACGGCCAGCGCGCGGTGCCGCGGATCGACCGGCAGCCATGGCTCAACGGTTGAAAACCCGGCGAAAGCGTCATCCGAGCGCCATGGCATCGGTGTGCGTGCTCCGTCGCGACCCAGGGTCTCGGGCCAGTTGGCGATGGCTTCGGGATCAACGAGTCGTTCGAAGGGAACGTCCGCCTGCGGCAGGCCCAGCTCCTCGCCCTGATAGACGAAGACGTTCCCCCGCAGACACATCAGCAGCAGCAGGGCCATCTCCGCATAGGCCTTCGGATCGCGACCCTGGGCCCAGCGCGACACCGCGCGCGGCGCATCGTGGTTTGAGAACGCCCACGACGGCCAGCCCTCGCCCGGCGTCCCCGGCCACATCGCGGGGCCCTGCTCGACCAGCATGGGTGTCAGTTCGGGCGCATAAAGATACAGAAATCCGTAGGCGGAATGCAGTCGCTCGGTCCCTTCGGTATATTCGTGCATCTCCTCATTGGCGCGCTCGCCCGCGACCTCGGCGACCATGAACCGGTCGGCATAGCTGTCGGTCAGGACCCGCAGCCGTTTCAGGAAGTCCAGAATCCCCGGCTGCGACTGGTTGTGGATGTGCTGCTGGAAGTCGAAGGGCCGCTTTCGCTTGCCGGGAGCGAGAACCGGCGGATTGTCGGTCAGCGCCGGGTCATGCATGGCGAAGTTGAGCGCATCGCAGCGAAATCCGTCCACACCCCTGTCCAGCCAGAACCGGGCGACGGCCAGCAGGGCCTCCTGCACCTGCGGGTTCCTCACGTTCAGCTGCGGCTGCTCCTTGAGGAAGTTGTGCATGTAGTACTGGTGCCGGCGGGCGTCCCAGGTCCAGGCCGGGCCGCCGAACACCGACTGCCAGTTCGACGGCGGGGAGCCATCGGGCTTCGCATCGGCCCAGACATACCAGTCGGCCCTGGGATTGGTCCGGTCCTGACGGCTTTCCAGAAACCAGGCGTGCTGGTCGGAGGTGTGGGAATAGACCTGGTCGATGATGACCTTCAGGCCCAGTTCGTGGGCCCGGGCGACCAGCCTGTCGAAATCCGCCATCGTGCCGAAGATCGGGTCGATGCCGACGTAGTCGGATACGTCGTAGCCGAAGTCCTTCATCGGCGAGGTGAAGAAGGGCGACAGCCAGATGCCGTCCACGCCCAGCGATGCCACGTGATCCAGATGGGCGGTGATACCGGGCAGATCGCCGATCCCGTCGCCGTTGCTGTCGGCGAAGCTGCGCGGATAGATCTGATACAGGACCGCACCCCGCCACCAGTCGGGCGAGGCGACGGAGGCCGGGGAGGGGGAGGTCCGGGTCATGGGATACAGTGGCAAACCGCTCGCCACGCGTCGAGCCATCTCCGGCCCGGTCACGCTTTGGCGACCACTTTTGATTTCGAACCGGCAGAACTTGCTTTACGCGCGCGCCAATCTGGGTGACGCATGGTCGGTGTAATTTGTCACGGGCGATCAACGCCCGCCAGGAAGCGTGAAGGTCAGGCCGCCATGAGCACCCTCGAAACCGTCGAAACAGCCCCGCGTAAAGGCACGGGTCTGGCCTTTGGTTATGTGACGACGCTGTTCTTTGCCTGGGGGTTTGCGACGTCGCTGATCGATCCGCTGATTGCGGCGGTGAAGAAGGTTTTCGAGCTCAGCTATACCGAGGCCTTCCTGACCACCTTCGCCTGGTTCATCGCCTATGGCGTGGCGTCCCTGCCGGCGGCGGCCGTGCTGGCGCGGCTGGGCTACAGCCGGGCGATCATCGCGGCACTGGCGACCATGGTGCTGGGGTGTCTGATCGTGCCGCTATCGACGATGGCGGACTTCTATCCGGGCATCCTGGTGGCCCTGTTCGTGATCGCGTCGGGGGTGACGCTGCTGCAGGTCGCGGCCAATCCGCTGGTGGCCGAACTCGGCTCCAGGAAGAGCTCGCATTTCCGGCTGGTGTTCTCCCAGGCGTTCAACTCGTTCGGGGCCACGGTCGGGCCGTGGCTGGGGTCGCACTTGCTGCTGACCGGCGGGGTGTTCGCGGCCGGTGCGGTCGTGACGGTCGCCACCCGGGGCCAGTCCATGCGCAGCATCGACCTGGCCTTTCTGGCGCTGGGTGCCTTCTTCGCCGTGGTTGCCGCCTTCATCTTCTCGGCCCGCAAGCAGATCAATGCCGCTGCCCCGGCCCGGACCGGGGGAGACGCCTCCCTGGTCTCCGCCCTGGGTTCGCCCTGGGCCCTGTTCGGCTGCCTGGCCATCTTCCTCTATGTCGGGGCCGAGGTTGCGATCGGCTCGATGCTGACCAACTTCCTCGCCAGTGACAGCGTGCTGGGCCTGCCGCTCGAGGCGGCGGGCAAGATGCTGGTCCTCTACTGGGGCGGTGCCATGGTCGGCCGCTTTGTCGGCAGCCTGGTGCTGAGGGTGGTACCGGCCGGCGTGCTGCTGGCGATCTGCACCGTGGTCGCCGCCATCCTGTGCGTCGTGGTCATGCAGACGGGCGGCAGCATGGCGGCCTATGCGGCCCTGGCCATCGGCTTCTTCAACTCTATCATGTTCCCGACCATCTTCACCCTGACCCTGGAGCGGTCGTCGGCCCCGGCCTCGGCGACCTCGGGCCTGCTGGTGTTCGGCATCATCGGCGGGGCCATCCTGCCGCTGATCTCGGGCCGCATCGCCGACGCCTCCGGCGGCGTGCTGAATCCGGCCTTCGTCGTGCCCCTGATCGGCTACCTCGCCCTGACCGTCTTCGCCATCGCCGCCGCTCGAAAAACACCGCTCAGCGAGACCATAACCCCGGTCACCGGCGGTCACTGATCACACGTGGCTTCACAGAAGGGGTGCATCCCTGACGGCCGTGCGGAGCGCCTCCTGTGAGCGGTTGCAGCCATGACGGAGCCCGACAAATGGCCGACCACCGGAGTCGGACGTCCCGTCGCGCCATGCTGACCGGTGCGCTCGGAATGGCCATCGTCGGAGGACTGATGGCGGCTCCGCGTCGCGCTGCGGCCCAGGTCGCGGCCAACCGGGACCGCGTCGATGCGCTGATCGCGCGCATGACGATCGGGGAGAAGGCCGGGCAGCTGAACGTGCTCGCCGATCCCTTCCGGTTCCGGCCTCAGAACGTCAATCCGCTGGACGGACAGGGCGACCCGGCTCGCGTGACGCGGATGATCCGCGACGGTCAGGTCGGCTGCCTGTTCAATGGCGTGGGTGCCGAGGCCGGGCGTCGGATCCAGACCCTCGCGGTCGAGCAGTCGCGGCTGGGCATTCCCCTGCTGTTCGCCGCCGACATCATCCACGGCCTGAAGACCGTGTTCCCCGTGCCCCTGGCGGAAGCGGCGGCCTTCGATCCCGACCTGGCCCTGCGCACCGCGCGGGCCGCAGCGGTCGAGGGCGCGGCGTCCGGCATTCACCAGACCTATGCCCCCATGGTCGACGTGGCCCGGGACCAGCGCTGGGGACGTGTGGTCGAGGGCGCGGGCGAGGACGTCTGGCTGAACGAGGTTCTGGCCGTCGCGCGCGTCAAGGGATTTCAGGGCGACCGGGGCCTGGCCGATCGCGATGCCCTGCTGGCCACGCCCAAGCATTTCGCCGCCTATTCCGCCGCGCTGGGCGGGATGGACTACAACACCACCGACATGTCGGACGCGACGCTGCGGGGCATCTTCCTGCCCCCGTTCAAGGCGGCATTCGACGCGGGCGCCCTGTCGGTCATGACGGCCTTCAACGACATCAACGGCGTTCCGGCCAGCGGCAATCCCTATCTGCTGACAGAGATCCTGCGCGAGGAGTGGGGCTTTGCCGGCTACGTCGTCACCGATTACACGGCGGATCAGGAACTGATCGCCCACGGCTTCGCGGCCGACGGTCGCGACGCTACGCGGATCGCCCTGATGGCCGGGGTCGATGCCTCCCTCGTGTCCGGCCTGTTCCTCGAGCATATCCCGGGTCTTGTGGCGTCCGGCGAGGTGCCCATGGCGCGCGTCGATCAGGCCGTCCGGCGCGTGCTGATGACCAAGGCGGCGCTGGGCCTGTTCGACGACCCCTATCGCGGCTGCGATCCGGAGCGAGAGCGCATCGTCGTGGGGGCATCGGCGCATCGCGATCTCGCGCGGGAAGCGGCGGTGAAATCCATCGTCCTGCTGAACAATGACGGCGACCTGCTGCCGCTGAAGGCTGCGGGTCAGAAGATCGCCCTGATCGGGCCGTTCGCCGAGGACCGGGACGTGTTCGGCCCCTGGACGATCTGGGGCGACGAGAGCCGCCGGGTGTCGCTGGCCGAGGGGTTCCTCGCCGTCATGGACGACGCGGAAGCCTTGACGGTCGTGCAGGGGTCGAACGTCGAGACCGCGCTGACCGGGGGGATCGATGCCGCCGTGCGGGCTGCGTCGGAGGCCGACGTCGTCGTCCTTGCCCTCGGCGAGAGCAGCCGCATGTCGGGCGAGGCCCAGTCCCGCACCGAGATCGACATTCCTGCACCCCAGCGCGCCCTGGCCGAGGCCGTCCGTGCGACCGGAAAGCCCGTCGTTGTCCTGCTGCGGAACGGCCGGGCGCTGGACCTGACAGGCCCGGTCGCGGACGCCGAGGCCATCGTCGTCACCTGGTTTCTGGGCGGTGAGATGGGTCATGCCGTGGCCGATGTGGTCTTCGGCAAGGTCTCGCCGTCGGGTCGTCTGCCGGTCAGCTTTCCGATGCGCGGCGGTCAGCAGCCCTTCAGCTATGACCACAAGTCGACCGGCCGACCCGCCGACCCGACCCTGGCAACCCAGGAATACACGGCGCGCTATCGCGATGTCGCCAATGTCGCCCGCTATCCGTTCGGACATGGGCTGACCTATGGCGCTCTGACCTATGGGGCCGTGGCCCTGTCGAACCCCGTCCTGGCCTGGGATGGCTCTGTCGAGGTCTCGGTCGCGGTCACCAATACCGGCGACCGCGCGGTGGAAGAGACGGTGCAGCTGTACATCCATGACCGGGTCGCCAGTCTGACCCAGCCGGTCCGTCGCCTGCGCAATATCCGGAAGCTGCGGATCGATGCGGGCGAGACCGCGACGGCCCGGTTCACCCTGGATCGCAGCCAGCTGATGTTCATCGGGGGCGACAGCAGGCTGACCGTCGAACCGGGACAGTTCCACATCTGGGCAGCCCCGTCGGCCCAGACGGGTGAACCGGCGGTGCTGACGCTCACCCGCGTCTGAATCGTGCCCTGATCGCGGTCACGACATCGGCCACGATCAGGTCGGCCAGACCCCAGGGCTCGATCAGATAGCGTCTCGCCAGCCGCTGCGGGTCCCTGACCAGACGATACAGCCACTCGATCCCCAATGGCCCCATCCAGCGTGGGGCCGCGTCCTGGACCCCGGCCTCATAGTCGAAGGCGGCGCCGACGGAGAAGATCACGCTGTCGGGCAGGGCGTCCAGGTTCTGACCGATCCAGACCTCCTGACGCGGCATGCCCATGCCGACGAACAGGATGTGCGGCCTGAACGCCGCGATCCCGGCCAGCAAGGACGCGTTCTCGGCCGATCCGGGCGTGGCGTCGAAATAGCCGTCGCGCACGGCGATGATCGTGGAGGGATACAGGGTCGTCAGACGCTGGCGGGCTGTCTCGGCCACGCCAGGTGCCCCGCCCAGATACAGGATCCGCCATCCCCTGCGGTCGGCCAGGCTCCAGAAATGGTCGCGCCAATCCAGATAGGTGCAGCGGTGAAAGGTCCGGCCGTGTACACCCAGCATTCGCGCGAAGGCGATCAGAGGGGCGGAGTCGACCTCGACCAGATCGGCCCGGTCATAGAAGGCCGCCATCGCCGGATTGCGCCGGATCAGGTTCAGACTGTTCAGATTGTGGTTGGCGACGACCGCCTTGCGTCCCTCGCTCACCCAGGTGTCGACGTGGTGCAGGACCTCTTCGGGACGGACCAGATCCATCGGCTGTCCCAGAAGGTTCACCCGTTCGCGCGCTCGCCGTGCCGCGCGGATCGGGCGTCGTCCGGCATTGCGCCGATCGGACAACCGGGCAGTGTCCATGGCTTCGGGCGACAGATCGACCATGTGCCATCCTGGCCCGAACATCCTCAAGGGCGGGTAACCGGACAGGCTTAACCCCGTCTGACGGTCAGCTTCGGTCAGACGATGGCCGCTGTGCGGATACGGTCCAGCTGCTATAGCAGCCGCTTGCCGGCCTCGCCGGTATCGCACTGCGCTCGGGGGGGCACCATGCCGGATCAGATCACCAGGACCACGACCACGTCCTGGTTCAGTCGCGTCGGCTCGGCCTTCACCGGCATTCTGGTCGGAATCGTGCTGATCGTCGGCTGCGTCATCGGTCTGGCCTGGAACGAGGGCAATGCGGTCAAGACCGCGCGCGGCCTGACCGAGGGTGCGGGTCTGGTGGTCGAGGCTCCCGCCAGCCCGATCCAGCCCGGCAACGATCAGAAGCTGGTGCATGTGACCGGCGAGATCTCCGTCACCGCACCGCTGGAGGACACCGGATTCGGCGTCACGGGCACCGGGGTGAAACTGGCCCGGAACGTCGAAATGTATCAATGGACCGAAGAGTCGAAAAGCGAGACCCGCACGAAGCTGGGCGGCTCCGAAGAGACGGTGACCACCTACACCTATTCAAAGACGTGGTCGTCGAGCGCGGTCGACTCCAGCGCCTTCGCCGAGCCTGCCGGTCACGAGAACCCGGAGATGTCGATCGAGGCGACTGAGATCTATGCCCGGGACGCGACGCTCGGGGCCTACAGCCTGGGCGACAGCGTGCTGAGCCAGGTCGGCGGCGAACAGCCGCTGCCGCTGAACGGTGACAACGAGGAGGCCATCCAGGCCGCCGCCGGACAGGGCCAGACGCTCAGTGTGAGCCAGAACCGGATCTATATCGGCGAGAACCCTTCCGCACCGGCGATCGGCGATATCCGCGTCTCCTATGACCTGACCCCGGCGGCCGAGATCAGCGTCGTGGCGCGCCAGAACGGCGATGATTTCCTGCCGTACCGTACACGGAACGGCTCAGAGATCCTGCTGGTGGCCGATGGCGACGTGCCGGCCGGCGATATGTTCCAGAGCGCCCAGGAAGCGAATGATCTGATCGCCTGGATCATCCGGGTCGTCGGCATGATCCTGCTGATGGCCGGATTCGGCCTGATCCTGGCCCCGCTGGGCGTTCTGGCCGACGTGCTGCCGCTGGCGGGGACGATCGTGCGCATGGGCACCGGGCTGATCGGCTTCGTGCTGGGGCTGATCGTCGGCACGGTGACCATCGCCCTGGCCTGGCTGGCCTTCCGCCCGGTGACGACCATCCTCATCCTGGCTGTCGGCGGCGCGATCGCCTTTGCCGTCTACCGGTTCGGCCGCGGACGGGACAAGAAGGCCCAGGCGGCCGCCGCGACCGCCTGACGCCTCAGCGTTCCACTATCCGCGTGTACAGGTGCCAGGTGCCATAGCCGAGCACCGGCAGCGCCCGGTTGATGTCGGCTTCCGATATTCGCCGCACGCCGGGCGCGGCGGTCGGGCGAGGGGCAAGGGGGGATGCTGGACATGGCAGGCCCCGTGGCACGGGCAGGGCGGTGGGAGGCAGGCGAACGCTCGGGCCTGGCTACGAAAGGGACGGCGACGGGTTACCGACGCCAGTCCGTGCGATTCACGCCCGCCACCGTGCCGTCCTCACGGCCTGGTGATCGTCTCCGTCGCGGTCCGCGGATCCAGCAGGAACGCGCGCACCGGCGGCAACGACCGCGCCGGGGCCTCCTCCTGCGGCAGATGACCCAGATCCGCGAAGGACACCAGGCGGACATCGACCAGCTCGCGCTGGTAATCGGCCGCATTGGCGAACGGGATCATCCGGTCCTCCTGGCCCCAGACCAGCAGGACCGGGGCCTTGATCCGGCGCAGCATCGGCACGGGATCGCGCAGCACCGTCTGCTCCATCCGGTCCAGCATGGCCTGCCGGGCACCGGGGGCCAGCAACAGGTCGCGATAGCGGGTAACGGTCGGCCCGGTCAGGGCGGCCGGGTCGGCATAGCCCACGGCGATGTTGGATTTCAGCATCCCGCGCGGCAGCACATAGCGCATCGCCTGCATGATGAAGGGCACGTCCGGCGCCTTGCCGTACGCGAACCCCGGGCTGGCGAATCCGTCGGGCGAGACCAGGACCAGCCGCTCCACCCGCTCCGGATGACTGGCCGCCATGGTCCAGGCCAGTCGCCCGCCGACCGAGTTGCCGACGAACGACGCCCTCTGAACGCCCAGCCGGTCCATCATGGCCAGCAGCAGGGCGATGACATGGTCGTCGGAATAGTCACCGGCCGGATCGGGCGGCGACAGACCGGATCCGGGCAGGTCCAGCCGGATGACCCGCAGCGCGTCGTCCAGCCCCTCCGCCCACGGCTCCCAGGTGTGCAGGCTGGAGCCGAAACCGTGGATCAGGATCACCGCGGGGGCCGTGCGCGGGCCGGTGTCGCGGACGTGCAGCCGGGTGCCGGCCACCTCGATCATGTCGCCGGGGCGGGCGAGATACTGCGGTTCGAGGTCGGCCCGCGTCTTGTCCGGTGCATAAAGCCACGCGCCCAGACCCGACAGGGCCAGGACGAGCAGGATCAAGGCCACCCGGAGGACCGTCTTCATGCGGTCCCGGATGGCGGTGTCATGCGATCAGGCGGCTGCGGCGGTGCGGGCCAGGGCACAGTGACCCCAGATTTCGGAGAGGGCGTCGATCAGCCGGTCGATGTCGCCGTCGTCATGCACCGGCGAGGGCGTGATCCGCAGCCGCTCGGTGCCCAGGGGCACGGTCGGATAGTTGATCGGCTGCACATAGATTCCGTGGTGCGCCATCAGCCAGTCCGACACCATCTTGCACTTGTGCGGGTCGCCGACCATCACGGGGATGATGTGGCTGTCGTTCGGCATATGCGGGATGCCGGCGGCGGTCAGGCGATCGCGAACGCGGGCCACGCGGTCCTGATGCCGGGCGCGCTCCATCTCGGACGCCTTCAGGTGCCGGACGCTGGCCGCGGCCCCGGCGGCGACGGCGGGGGGCAGGGCGGTGGTGAAGATGAAGCCCGAGGCGAAGCTGCGGACGTAGTCGCACAGGGCGGTCGAGGCGGCGATGTATCCACCCATCACGCCGAATGCCTTGCCCAGCGTCCCCTCGATGACCGTGATCCGGTCCATCAGGCCCTCGCGCTCGGCGACGCCGCCGCCGCGCGGACCGTACAGGCCCACGCCGTGGACCTCGTCCAGATAGGTCATGGCGCCGTGCTTTTCGGCCACCTCGACGATCTCGCGGATCGGGCCGATGTCGCCGTCCATCGAATAGACGCTCTCGAAGGCGACCAGTTTCGGCCGACCGGGCTCGATCTGCGACAGCAGTTCGTCCAGATGCGCCGGGTCGTTGTGGCGGAAGACCTTGTATTCCGCGCGGCTGTGACGAATGCCCTCGATCATTGAGGCGTGGTTGCAGGCGTCCGACAGCACGACGCAGTTCGGCAGCCTGGCCGCCAGGGTGCCCAGCGCCGCCCAGTTCGAGACATAGCCCGAGGTGAACAGCAGGGCCGCTTCCTTGCCGTGCAGATCGGCCAGCTCGCGTTCCAGCAGGACGTGATGGTGGTTGGTGCCCGAGATGTTGCGGGTGCCGCCGGCCCCGGCCCCGCAGCTGTCCAGCGCCTCGTGCATGGCGCGCAGCACATGGGCGCTCTGGCCCATGCCGAGATAGTCGTTGGAGCACCAGACGGTGACCTCGTCGGGTCCATCGCCGTGCTTTCTGGCCTTGGGGAACGACCCGCGCTTGCGCTCCAGCTCGGCGAAGACCCGGTAGTTACCGGTTTCGCGAAGCGACTCGAGTTCGGTCTGGAAGAAGGTTTCGTAGTTCATGGCGGATTTCCCCCAGGTCATTTTCTTATGGACGTTCGTTGATCGGTTCGCCGGGGGTCGCGAGCGCGACCTGGACGGCGGGTTTCGGGCGATGACCCAGCGCCCAGCCCCACAGGGCACGGTCGGGCGAAGGCAGCATCAGGAAGCCGTGTTCGAGAAGGCCCAGCGCCGCCAGCATGAACATCAGCGCATAGCCGACCTGGGCCCCGCCCGTGGTCGACAGGGCGGCGTCGCCCAGCAGCAGGGTGACGACGATCGACAGGCCCAGCGACAGCGGGAACAGGGCGTTGAACCGCGCGCGCCGGAAATAGCTCTGCAGATATTTCAGGCCGCTCGGCAGGAAGGTGATCGGCGGATTGGGCACGCCGAGGAAGATGTTCAGCTTGGTCGACAGCCGCATGCCGAGCAACAGGACGAAGGTCAGGGTGCCGGTCTGGTTCGGCTGGCCCCAGGTCAGGGCGACGAACAGGACAGCGGTCAGGGCCAGGGCGATCTCGTGATGGATCACCGTCTCGGCCGACAGGGTGAACCGCTTCCAGCCCTGGGCCCCGAACGGGCAGGCGGTGCGGCGCGGGCCGGTCAGCTTGCCCATCAGAAAGCCCATCTCGTGCCAGCCCCAGACGACCAGGGCGCAGCCGAAGGCGACATAGGCACCGGTGACCGAGGCGTCCCGGGCGGCGACCATGACCCCCAGCGTGGCGGCGGCCGCGACCACGGCATAGAGGCCGAGGCTCCAGCCGAAGGTCCGACGCGGAAGCCGGACGAGCCAAAGGATCGCCCCGGTGGAGAACCACCAGACGAGGGCCGCGATCACCAGGGGCTGGACGAAGACGGACATTGATTACCAGGTCGGTTCCATCCGGACGTCGGCCGGCAGCGTGTTCTTGTCGACCGGCAGCAGATACAGGCCCGCCAGCGTCGCGCCGGCCTTGAGGACGAGGCCGAACCGCTTCAGCCCGCCGAACAGTCCGCCCTTCGCCCTGGCGTCGGCGATGGCATCCGAGGTCAGGCGCAGCCGTTCCATTCCGGCGCGGAAACGAGGGTCGTCGGTGCGCAGGGTGACCGGATAGACCTGTTTCGAGATCTCCGAGCAGATGCGGAAGACCTCGTAGTCATAGGTGGTGATGTCGACGCCCAGGGCCTTGTGGAAGGCCGGGCGCATGTGGTCGCGAACATACATGGTCGCATAGACGCTGAGCAGGAAGAACCGGATCCACCAGACGTTGCCGCCGCTCAGCAGCTTTGGATCGTTCCGCATGATGAGGGCGAAGGCCTCGCCGTGCTTGAACTCGTCGTTGCACCACCGTTCGAACCACTGGAAGATCGGGTGGAACCGCTTGTCCGGGTTCTTCTCCAGATGGCGATGGATCGCGATGTAGCGCGCATAGCCGATCTTCTCCGACAGATAGACGGCATAGAAGATGAACTTGGGCTTGAAGTGGGTGTATTTCTTGACCTTGGTCAGGAAGCTCAGATCCACGCCGATCTTCGCGTCTTTCAGCGTGTCGTTGATGAAGCCGGCGTGGCGGCTTTCGTCGCGGCTCATGTATTTGAACAGGGCGCGGATGTCGGGGTTCTGAACCCGCTTGGCGATCTCGGCGTACAGGACGCAGCCCGAGAACTCGGAGGTCAGCGACGACACCAGGAAGTCGGTGAACTCTTTCCGAAGGTCGTCCGGCAGGTTCTCGATGATGCCATCGAAGGCGGCGTCGCGCTTGAAGTGATCCTTGTTCACGTCGGCTTCGAACTCGGCCATCAGGGCGTCCCACTGGGCCCGGACCGGGGACACGTCGATGCGGTCCATGGCGGCGAAGTCGGTGGTGTAGAAGCGGGGCGACAGAACCGTGTCCGCGGTCGCCAGCTTGAACGACGACTCGGCGTTCACCTTCTGGCGCGCGGCCTCGCGGCGCAGGGCCGTCAGGTCGGGTGTTTCCTCGTAGGTGTCGAAGGATACGGCGGTCACAGGGTTCTCCGGGGCGTGAAGCTGACTTCGTACAGCTCGTTCATTTCAAAGAAGCCGGCGCAGGTGCGCGTCCAGGCGCGTTCGAGGAAGGAGGCCCGGCGCAGGGTCGCCATGCGACGGAAGGTCCGGCGTTCGCCGAAGGCGACGTGGATGGGGTCGCCATGCACCTGCACCTCGTCGCCGGGGCGGATTTCCGGATCGCCGTCCAGGGCGACATGGGCGTGCAGGCTCTGGTCGGAATGCTCGACCTCGACCGTGCAGGGAAGCTCGATCGTCCGGCTCATGCGACCGATCCGGTGCCGGTGCCGGTGCCGGTGCCGGTGCCGGTGGCGGGAGCGGGCGCGATCAGCTTGACGAAATCATCGCGGTTGGTGGGGCCAAAGGCGTTCAGGGTCAGGGTCCGGCCCGTGGCCAGATCCTGGATGGTCACGGCGCCGTCCGACCACTGGCTGACGCGGAAAGGCTGTTCGGAGCCCAGGCCCCGGGCGCGCCGGTCGCGGACCAGGCTGCGCAGCACACCGCGCACGAAACCGCCCGAGGCGGTGGGGATCATCCGGTCCGGCACGCCGGGTGCGACCACGCGCACCGCGCCGCCGGGCACGTCATAGAAACTCAGGTCCTCGGACCGCGTGACCTCGGCCACGCGCGGGGCCTCGACCATGGCCGGGGAGCCGATCAGCCCCAGCCGCGAGCCGCCCACGACGAGCAGGGAAGACCCGACCAGCAGGAACGCCGCGATCAGCGGGGCCTTGGGGAAGGGTTTGTCGTCGAGGGCGGACATGGGCGTGGCTTTCTTTTCAGTCTCAGGCGGCGGCGGGCTGACCACCCGACGCCGGACTGGCGACGGGGCGGGTGGCGGGCTGACGCGGGGCTTCGGCGACGAAGGGCCGGTCGGCGGCCGAGGCGGCGAGCTGCAGCTGCAGGCTCAGGCGTTCGGCGACGGCGGCGGCGTCCGGCAGGGCGCGCATCATCGGTTGCGGGTTGACGAAGGACCAGGGACGGACGTGCGGCCACAGGTGCGGATAGGCGATCTTGGCATCGCCCGCGAGGCCCATGGGGATGTCGCCCACGCCCTTGCTGTCCAGCTTCAGTCCCGCCGTGGCGACCGCCGAATAGGGGATGTTGAAGCATTTCGACAGGGCCACGCCGTGGCGCAGCACGAACCGCTTGTTGGTCAGGGTGTAGACCGTCGTGCGGGCCGCCAGCCAGGCGTAAAGCGTCAGCAGGCCGATCGCCAGGGCTCCTGCCACCAGGGTCATGACGCCGGAACCGACCGCCTGGGCGAGCGGAACGCCCGTCGCGAGGCCGTTGCCGATGTTCCACACGGCCAGGATGCCGAAATAGCCGCCGACCAGGTGGGTGTGCAGGGCGGTCCGCGCCAGGGTGCGCCAGTCAGGCGCCCCCTGCCACAGGATGTGTTCGCCGGCCGGCAGTTGACCGGGCAGGCCGCGGACGGGTTCGCCCGCGTGTTCATTGGGTCCGAGTTCGCTCACAGCCAGGGCTCCTGACGGTCGCGCGTCGCATACAGGTGGCCGCCGCCGTAGTAGGCGATGACGCGTTCCTCTTCGTACAGCGTGACCTGATCGGCACTTGCGGTGCCGGGGACGTCGGCGAACTGAGCCGCCGTGATGGCGCGGACCTTCACCGCGCGCGCGCCGCCGTCGACGATCGCCATGGTCATCGGCAGAAGCACCTTGCGGGCTCCAACCGCGACCTCAAGGTAGCGGATCAGCTGCTCGGAGCGGTCGACCCAGATGTCGGAGACCTCGCCGGCCTTCAGACCGTCGCAGCCCAGGACCGCCAGACCGCGCGGGTCGGTGTCGTGGCTCGAGACCAGGAAGCCTGCGGCCACGCGCAGCGGCACGATGCGCGGCGCGCCGTCGATCGTCAGGTCGGGATATTTCGGACGGTCGGCATAGCCGCCCGGCCCGATGCCGTCGATCAGCGGGTTGCCGGTCGGCTCGATCGGCGATCCGTCGGTCATGGCGCTGCGGCGCGCGGCCAGCTGGCGGGTGTCGCGGTTGTCGTCGCGCGGCAGGGTGCGGGTCCCGTGGCCGTGGGGCAGGATGAAGGTCTTGGGCCGGGCCGTGAAGAACAGGCCGCCCAGAGGCTCCTTGCGTCCGGTCACGTCGTCCTCGAGCGGATAGCCCTCGCGACGGTCCTCGCGGCGCAGATAGAAGACCAGGCCGGCGAAGAAGAGGAAAAAGGCGATGAGGCAGAACTCTGCCGCATCGAAATCACCAAAGAGGTAGGGACTGTCCATGTCAGGGTTTCCTTATGAACCGGGTCAGGCGGGCAGGTCGGCGAGGCCGAACCTGGAGGTTTCAGATGCAGTCTTGGTGGTGATGGGCGCGTAGCGGGCCAGGGGTCCGATCGCGATCAGGGCGGCGAACAACAGGCCGATCTCGAGGTGGTAGACGACGGCGTAGGAGGTGGCAGGCGAGCTCATGGCCGCGCCCAGCGCGCCGGATTCCGACAGATGGGCGACGAGGTCGCGCAGACCGCCGCCGACCAGGATGGCCAGGCCCACGGCCGTGGCCTGGACCGCGCCCCAGGCCCCCAGGGCGATGCCCGACTTGCCGTCTCTGGCCAGGGCCATGGCGGAGGTGAGGGTGCCGACCGAGAACAGGCCGCCGCCCATGCCGATCATGAAGACGCCGGCACAGAAGACCGGGATCAGCGACAGGGCACCGCCGCAGATCACGAACACGAAGGCCAGGATGCCCAGAACCATGCCGTGGCCGGCCAGGCGGTGCGGCTCTCCGCCCTTGCCCAGCTGACGGGCGGCGAAGGCCAGACCGGCCAGGGTGCCGGCCGACCAGAGCGCGGTCAGCGACGTCGTCTGTCCGACCGACAGGCCCAGAATCCTGCCGCCATAGGGTTCCAGCAGAACATCCTGCATCGAGAAGGCTGCGGCGCCCAGGCCGACGGCGACCAGCAGGCGGCTGGCGCGACCCCCGGCGGAGAACTCGGCCCAGGCCTCGCGGAACGGCGGGCGGGGTTTGTCCTTGGCCGTCAGGGCCAGGTTCTGGGCTTCCTGTTTCCACAGGGCCGTCATGTTCAGCACGATGGCCAGGACGGCCGCGCCCTGGACCACGCCGACCAGCTTCACTTCCTGAAAGTCGGCCAGGACCAGACCCATCAGCACGCCCGAGATCAGCATGCCGACCAGCAGCATGACGTAAAGCAGCGCCACGACCCGGGGCCGCGCATGCTCCGGGGCCAGATCGTTGGCGAGCGCCAGACCGGCCGTCTGCGTCGTGTGAATACCCGCGCCGACCAGCAGGAAGGCGACCATGGCGGCGATATGGCCGATCCATTCGGCACCGGTGCCGTGACCGCCCGAGATCAGCAGCGAGAAGGGCATGATGGCCAGGCCGCCGAACTGCATCAGCGATCCGAACCAGATGTAGGGACCGCGGCGCCAGCCCAGGTGCGACCGGTGGGTATCGGACTTGAAGCCGATCAGGGCGCGGAACGGGGCGAACAGGAAGGGGATGGCGACCATGGCCGCGACCAGCACGGCCGGCACGTTCAGTTCGACGATCAGCACCCGGTTCAGGGTGCCGGTCAGCAGCACGGTCGTCATCCCGACCGAGATCTGGAACAGCGACAGGCGCAGCAGGCGGCTCAGCGGCAGTTCGGTGGTCGCAGCGTCGGCGAAGGGCAGGCAGGCGTTTATCAGCCGCGCCCACTGGGCCCGGCTGTCGCCCAGTCCGGCTTTCTGCGCGGCCTTCTCGGCCACCCTTTGCAGAAGCAGGTCGTTCAGCACGAAAGCATCTCCAGGGCCTGGGAGGTGTAGAATCCACCCTGGACGCGGCGGCTGCGGCCGACGCGCCGCCCGGGCAGGGCGGCGAGGCGACGCGCCAGGGCGTCGATGTCGGCGGGCGCGATGGCCGGCGCACGGTCGGCGCGCGGGAACAGCTTGCCCATGCCCAGCATCAGCATCAGGGCCGGGGTGCGCGGGGTGACGGTGAAGATCACCGACTTGCGCGTGCGCTGACCCAGGGCCTGAAGCACGCTGACGATGTCGTCGGTCGGATAGTGGATCAGGCTGTCCATGGCCACGACGTGGTCGAAATCGCCCAGCTCCGGGGACATCATGTCGCCCGCACGCCAGTCGATCGAGCCCTTCAGGCCCGACGGTGTCCGCTCGCGGGCGATATTGACCAGGCTGGCCGAGACGTCGATGGCCACGACGTCCGCGCCGCGCCGTGCGGCCTCGACCGCCAGGGCACCCGTGCCGCAACCGGCGTCCAGGATCCGGACGCCCGTCAGATCGTCCGCCATCCACGACAGCAGGACGTTGCGCATCTCGTCGCGCCCGGCCCGCACCGTGGCGCGGATCTTCGAGACCGGCGCGTCCGAGGTCAGCTGCGCCCAGGCGTCCAGCGCCGTGCGGTCGAAATACTCTTCCAGCCGGCCCCGATACTGGTCCCAGGTCGGGGTGGTGCGGGTCTCGAGCGTCGCGGTCATTGATCGAACCCCAGGAATTCGAAGATGTCGCGATCGCGCATCGGTTCGGCCTCGATGGCCTCCATCCCGTCCCACAGTGACTGGGCCAGACGGATGTACTCGGCCTTGGCGGCTTCCAGCTCGTCCGAGCCATCCATCTCGAACACGACGGACTTCTTGAGCCGGCTGCGGCGGATTTCATCGAGGTCGCGGAAGTGGGCGATGCGCTTCAGGCCGATGGCGGCGTTGAAGCGGTCGATCTCGTCGGTGCCCGAGCTGCGGTTGGCGATGATGCCACCCAGACGGACCTGATAGTTCTTGGACTTGGCCTTGATGGCCGCGACGATGCGGTTCATCGCGAAGATGCTGTCGAAGTCGTTGGCCGTGACCACCAGCGCCCGCTCGGCGTGTTGCAGAGGGGCTGCGAAGCCGCCGCAGACCACGTCGCCCAGGACGTCGAAGATCACCACATCGGTGTCTTCCAGCAGGTGGTGTTCCTTCAGCAGCTTGACGGTCTGGCCGACGACATAGCCGCCGCAGCCGGTGCCGGCCGGCGGTCCGCCCGCCTCGACGCAGCGCACCCCGTTGAAGCCCTCATAGACATAGTCCTCGGGGCGCAGTTCCTCGGAGTGGAAATTCACCGTCTCCAGCACGTCGATGACGGTGGGGACCAGGCGCTTGGTCAGGGTGAAAGTCGAATCGTGCTTGGGGTCGCAACCGATCTGCAGCACCCGCTTGCCCAGCAGGCTGAAGGCGGCCGACAGGTTGGACGACGTCGTCGACTTGCCGATCCCGCCCTTGCCATAGACGGCGAAGACCTTGGCCGTGCCGATGTTCAGCGTGGCGTCCATCTCGACCTGGACCGATCCGGCACCGTCCGGCGGACGGCGCTTCAGGGTCTGGGGCATTTCGAGGGTGATGCTCATGGTCTGTCCTTAAGCCGCAACAGCGGGGCTGAGCCCCTCGAGGCGGTCTTCGAGTTCGTCGGCGGCATCGCGCAGCGCCTGCAGCATGGCGGCATCCGGAGCCCAGTAGTTGCGGTCGGACGCTTCCAGCAGGCGGTTGGCCATCCGCGCGGAGGCTTTCGGATTCAATTTGGCCATGCGGTCCCGCATCTCGGGATCCAGCACGAAGGTTTCGGAGATTTCCTTGTAGACCCAGGGCTGGACGTCACCGGTCGTGGCGGACCAGCCCAGCGTATTGGTGACCTGGGCCTCGATGGCACGGACGCCTTCGGAGCCATGCTTCAGCTGGCCCTCGAACCAGCGCGGGTTCAGCACGCGGGTGCGGCTTTCAAGCGTGACCTGTTCGGCCAGGGTGCGAACCTTGCCCTCGCCCTGCGTCTGGTCGCCGATATAGACGGGCGCGGCCTTGCCTCTGGCGCGCTCGGCCGACTTGGCCACGCCGCCCAGGGTGTCGACGTAATGGTCGATGGTCGTGACGCCCAGATCGACCGAGTCGAGGTTCTGATAGGCCAGGTCGATGCCGGCCAGGGCGCTGGTCAGCAAGGCCGGCTGCTTCATCGGCCGGCCGTTGCGGCCATAGGCGAAACCCTTGCGGCTCTCGAAGGCGTCGGCGAGCTCGCCCTCATCGGTCCAGGCCCCCGAGTCGATCAGGGAGTTGACCGAGGCTCCGTAGGCACCCTCGGCATTGGAGAAGACGCGAAGCGAGGCCGTTTCCATGTCGCAGCCCAGCTTCAGCTGATGCTCCAGGGCGCGTTTGCGCACGAAGTTCATCTCGACCGGCTCGTCGGCCGTGGCGGCCAGCCAGGCGGCGTCGGCCAGCATTCTGGTCTGCAGCGGCAGCAGGTCGCGGAAGATGCCGGAAACCGTGGCCACCACATCGATGCGCGGACGGACCAGCTCTTCCAGCGACACCAGCTCCGCGCCGCACAGACGGCCGTATCCGTCGAAGCGGGGGCGCGCGCCCATCAGGGCCATGGCCTGGGCGATCGGACCGCCTTCGGACTTCAGATTGTCGGTCCCCCACAGAACGATGGCCATGGATTCCGGCAGCGCACCGGTCTCTTCGCGGTGTTTGGCCAGCAGCCGGTCCGCCTGGCGCATGCCGTCGGCGACGGCGTAGGCCGAAGGGATCCGGAAGGGGTCGAAGCCGTGGATGTTGCGCCCCGTGGGCAGCATCTCGGGCGTGCGAAGCAGATCGCCGCCCGGCGACGGCATGACGTATCCGCCGTCCAGCGCCGCGATCAGCGCCTCCATCTCCGGATTGGACGACAGGGCGACGTTGGTCGCCTGCAGATGGCGGAACAGCTCGACCCCGGCGGTGTCGGAGTTCAGGCCGCTGATGCCCAGGGCCGTGCGGGCATCGGCCCCGTCGACCAGGGCCTGGACCGCCTCGCGGCCGGGCCTGGGTCCCTCGCGGGCCTCGGCCACGGCCATCAGCAGGTCGATGCGTTCGTCGCGGCTGAAGGCCTCGCCGAGGACGTGCAGGCCGTTGGGGATCAGCGTCTGTTCCAGCTCCTGCAGCGTTGCGATCAGGGCGTTGACGCGGGCGTCGTCCGATCCGTCGATCAGGTCGATGTGCAGCAGTTCGGCCGCCTCGAAGATCATCGGGTTCAGGGCGGCGCGTTCGGCCGAGGCCTCGATCTCGGTGGCGCGCCAGCGATCGACCAGGGCCTTGAGGTCCAGCAGACCCTTGTAGAGGCCCGCATCGTTGATCGGCGGCGTGATGTAGCTGATCAGGGTCGCGTTCGAGCGGCGCTTGGCGATCATGCCCTCGGACGGATTGTTGGCGGCATAGAGGTACAGGTTCGGCAGGTCGCCGATCAGACGGTCGGGCCAGCAGGCCTCCGACAGGCCGGTCTGCTTGCCGGGCATGAACTCCAGCGCGCCGTGGGTGCCGAAATGCAGCACGGCGTGCGCCCCGAAGTCCTCGCGGATCCAGCGATAGAAGGCGCTGAAGGCGTGGGTCGGCGCGAACCCGCCCTCGAACATCAGCCGCATCGGATCGCCCTCGATGCCGAAGGGCGGCTGCAGGCCGACGAAGACGTTGCCGAATTGGGCCCCCAGCACGAAGATCGACGACCCGTTGGCCAGCGACTTGCCGGGCGCGGGGCCCCAGACGGCCTCGATGTCGGACAGCCAGCGCTCGCGCGCCACATGCTCATTGGCCGGAATGCGGGCGTGGACGTTGCCGTCGGTGCCGTAACGGGCGGCGTTGCCCTCCAGCAGCGCCTCGCGCAGCGCATCGATCGTCTCGGGCACCTCGACGGTATAGCCCTCGGCCGCCAGGCGGATCAGGGTCTTGTGCAGGCTGGCCCAGACCGACATCTGGGCGGCCGTTCCGGCGGCCCCGGCATTGGGCGGGAAGTTGAACAGGACCGCGGCGATCTTTCGCCCGGCCCGTTCCGAACGGCGCAGGCGGATCATCTTGCCGACGCGATCGGCCAGGGTCCCGGCGCGCTCGGGGCAGGCGACCATGGCCTTGGCATCCATGCCGGGGAAGGTGCAGCGACGGGTGCAGCCCGTGCAGGGCGTATCCGATCCATCGGTGCGTCCGCCGAACATCATCGGCGCGATGCCGCCGTCCAGTTCGGGGATGGAGACCATCATCGTGGCCTCCAGCGGCAGCAGGCCCTGGTCGCCCGCGCTCCACTGCTGGAAGGACTGGAACTCCAGCGGATGCGCCGAGACATAGGGCACGTCGAACCTGCCGAGCGTCACGGCGGCGGCCGAGGAGTCGTTGTAGGCGGGTCCGCCGACCAGCGAGAAACCGGTCAGGTTGATCAGGGCGTCAACCGTCGGGCGGCCGTCCTTCATGAACAGCTTGTCCATGGCCGGGCGTGCATCCAGGCCGTTGGCGAAGGCCGGAATGACCTTCATGCCCCGCGCCTCGAAGGCCTCGATCACGCCGTCGTAATGCGCCGCGTCACCGGCCAGCACATAGGAGCGCAGGACGATCAGGCCGACCGTGCCGTTGCCGCCCTCGACCGCGGGCAGGGTGGCGGGCGTTTCCGACATCCGGGCCGCGGCGGTGCCGCCCATGCGCGGGTGATAGACGCCGATCTCGGGATATTCGACCGGTGCCGCCGCCTTCATGTTGCCGCGCAGGAACCGGCGCTCGCCGTCGGCGTAACGGTCCACCAGATAGCGGACCATCGACACCATGTTTTCGGTCGAGCCGGCGAACCAGTATTGCAGGGTCAGGAAATAGGCGCGGACGTCCTGGGCCGTGCCGGGCACGAAGGCCAGGATCTTGGGCAGGCGGCGCAGCATGGCCATCTGCTTCTCGCCCGGGACGCCGCCGGTCGCCTTGGTGTTTCCGCGCAGCTTCTTCAGCATCGCCAGCGGACCCTTGGTCGAGCCGTCCATGCGGTACGGGCCCATCCTGGTCAGTTTCACGACCTCGGCCGCCGACATCATGCAGACCATGGCGTCGCAGGCTTCGTTGCGTGCCTTCAGCGCCGGCAGGACCATCTGGACGTGGTCGTCGACGAACAGCATGGAGGCGATGACGATGTCGCCGGTGGCGATATCCTTCAGGCAGGCGTCGAGCGCGTGCGGGTCGCTGCCCCATTCGGAGGCGGCGTGCAGGGCGACGGTCAGGCCGGGCGCGGTCTTGCGCAATTCCTGTTCGGCCTGGGCGATGGCGCCGGCCAGGTGGTTATCGAGGGTGACGATGACGACTCGCACCTGTGGCGCGGTCTGGCCCGTCTGTGCGCGATCAGCGGCTGTAATGTGATTTCGCATCGTACAACGTCTCGACACCGATCGTCGCAAGTCCCTGCTCGACGGCGAAGCGTTCCGTGTTGCGACGGGCCTTGCCGCGCACGAAAAAGGGGATCTTCCTCAGTTCGGCCTCGGCATCGGGGGCCCAGACGATCTCGGACACGACGGCCGCGACCTCTGTCGATGCGAGGGATTGGCCCTCGGCCGCGACCGGGGCAGGGGCCGGCGTCTGCACGCCGGTTTGCGGAGCGGCGGAATGGCCGCCCAGGTGGGAGGCACCGGCTTCGTCGGAAAACTCGAAGTCGTCGCGGAACATGTGCAGCAGGTGCTCTTCCAGTCCCATGACCAGCGGATGCACCCAGGTGTCGAACAGGACGTTTGCCCCCTCGAACCCCATCTGGGGCGAGAACCGTGCCGGGTGGTCCTGGACGTGGAAGGGGGCCGAGATGACGGCGCAGGGGATGCGCAGCCGCTTGGCGATGTGACGCTCCATCTGCGAGCCCAGCACCAGTTCGGGCTGCAGGGCGGCGATGGCGTCCTCGACCTCCAGATAGTCGTCGGTGATCAGGGCGGTCAGGCCCAGGTCGGCGGCGGCGGCGCGGACCTCGCGGGCAAATTCGCGATTGTAGCAGCCCATGCCGACGACCTCGAAGCCGAGTTCCTCGGTCGCCACGCGGGCGGCGGCGATGACGTGGGTGGCGTCGCCGAACACGAAGACGCGCTTGCCGGTCAGATAGGTCGAATCGACCGAACGCGACCACCAGGGCATCCGCGAGGGGACGCCGTCCAGCACGGGCGCGGGGTCCAGCCCGGTCAGGGCGCAGACCTCGTTGATGAAGTCGATCGTCGCGCCATAGCCCAGCGGCACGGTCCTGACCGAGGGCTGGCCGCACATCTTCTCGAGCTGTCTGGCGGCTTCTCCGGCGATCTCGGGATAGAGGACGACGTTGAAGTCGGCCGCGCCCAGGCGGGCGATGTCGGCGGGCGTGGCCCCCAGCGGCGCGGTCACATGGATGTCGACGCCCATCCGCTGCAGCAGCCGGGTGATCTCGACCACATCGTCGCGGTGGCGGAACCCCAGGGCCGTGGGGCCCAGGATGTTGCAGGACGGACGGCGACCCGGCATCGGGCTGCGTTCGACGACCTGGGTCAGGTGACGGACCAGTTGGCGGAAGGTCTCGGCCGCCCCCCAGTTTTCCTTCTTCTGATAGCTGGGCAGTTCGAGCGGAATGACCGGGATCGGCAGGCCGATGGCCAAGGCCATGCCGGCCGGATCGTCCTGGATCAGTTCGGCCGTGCAGGAGGCCCCGACGATCATGGCCTGGGGCTGGAAACGGGCATGGGCGTCAATGACGGCGGTCTTGAACAGTTCGGCCGTGTCGGTGCCCAGGTCGCGCGCCTGGAAGGTGGTGTAGGTGACCGGCGGCCGCGCGCCGCGCCGCTCGATCATCGTGAACAGCAGGTCGGCATAGGTGTCGCCCTGGGGCGCGTGCAGGACGTAGTGCAGCCCCTCCATCGCCGTGGCGATCCGCATCGCGCCGACGTGGGGTGGGCCTTCATAGGTCCAGACGGTCAGTTGCATGACGCAGCCTCACGTCGTGCCGCCCGGGCCGGGACGATGGCGTCCGACAGACGGTCGCGGCGGTTCAGCGGGCGGGCGAACAGCTCGGCCAGATCGGCGGCCTGGTCGAAGCCGTGCACCGGCGAGAAGACCAGCTCGATGGACCATTTGGTCGTCAGGCCTTCCATCTCCAGCGGGTTGGCCAGACCCAGGCCGCAGACCGACAGGTCGGGGCGGGCCTCGCGGCAGCGGTCCAGCTGGCGATCCACGTCCTGGCCTTCGCTGAGGCGGGTCGCCGACGGCAGCAGCGGCAGTTCCCGGGCCAGATGCGTGCGGTGCAGATAGGGGGTGCCGACTTCCAGGGGGATCATGCCCAGTTCGCGGGACAGGAACCGCGCCAGCGGCACCTCCAGCTGCGAGTCCGGGAAGAAGAAGATCGACTTGCCCTCCAGCGCGGGCCGGACCTTTTCCAGCGCGCGGGCGGCGCGTTCGCGGCCAGGCGCGACGACAGCGCGAAACTTCAGTTCGTCGACCCCGAAGGCCACGGCGGCGGCGTGCAGCCAGTCGGTCGTGCCCTCGGCCCCGAACGGGAACAGGGCGTCCAGACGGACCGCGCCGCGATCCTCCAGCGCCCGGGCCGTGTCGCCCAGGAAGGGCTGGGCCACCAGGAAGCGGGTGTTGGGCCCGACGGCGGGCAGGTCGGCGATCTTGCGGGCGGGCAGGGAATCGACGCGCTCGATGCCCATGGCGGCGAACAGGCGGCGGAACTGGTCCTCGACCACGTCGGGCAGGGCCCCGACGATCAGCAGACTCTGCGGCGCATTGGCCGGTGCCTCGGCCATCTGCGGCACGAGGGCGGCCAGACAGGCGTCCTCGCCCTGGGTGAAGGTCGTCTCGATGCCGCTGCCGGAATAGTTGAGCACGCGGACGGCGGGGCTGTGTTTTTCGGACAGGCGACCGGCGGCGCGCGACAGGTCCAGCTTGATGACCTCCGACGGGCAGGAGCCGACCAGGAACAGCAGCTTGATGTCGGGGCGGCGCGCCAGAAGGCGGTCGACGACCCGGTCCAGCTCGTCATTGGTGTCCGTCAGACCCGCGAGATCCTTCTCCTCCATGATGGCGGTGGCGAAGCGCGGCTCGGCGAAGATCATCACGCCCGCCGCCGACTGGATCAGATGAGCGCAGGTCCGCGAACCGACGACCAGAAAGAAGGCGTCCTGCATCTTGCGGTGCAGCCAGACGATTCCGGTTAGTCCACAGAAGACTTCGCGTTGTCCCCGCTCGCGCAGAACCGGCGTCTCGGCGCAGCCGCCGGTCGGCGCGGGCCGGTCGAGGACGAAGGCCTCGCTCATGCGGCGACCATCGTGTTTTTCGCGGGCGCTTCCAGCCGCGCCATCCGCAGTTTCCAGATGAACTGGGCCGCGTTGATGACATAGGTCGCATAGGCCGCCAGAGCCAGGATCAGCTGCTCGCGCGGGGTGCCGACATGCAGCAGGACCGCGCCCAGATAGGCGGTGTGCAGGGCCAGCACGAGCATGGAGAAGACGTCCTCCCAGAAGAAGGACGGGGCGAACAGGTAACGGCCGAACACGACCTTCTCCCAGATCGCGCCGGTGACCATGATCGTATAGAGCAGGGCCGTCTTGACCAGAACCGAGATCGTCGCGGCCATCGCGCCTTCACCCGTCGCCAGATAGCGGATGACGAAGAAAACGCTGACGCCGAACGCCAGGAACTGGACCGGTGCCAGGATGCCCTGGACCAGGGTCCAGACCGTCTGGTCCCGGCGGAGGCGTTCCTCGGGTGTGTAGAGCGGCCGGGTCATCATGCTGATGCCCGCACCCACGTCGCTGACGCTGTGCTGGCCTGTATGAGCCGTCCAAGGACATGGGGCCAGGCGATCGATCAGACCGCTGAACCGCCGGCTGAGCAGACCCCGAACACCCCCTTGGGAAGCATCGCTGTGGCCGCCTGAATGATGGATCGCGCTCGATGACATCGACCGACTCCGGTCGCCCCCCGATAGAGGCGATATCGAAACCTAGGTCGGTCGCCACGCATGTGTCAAATAGATTGGACGTAAATCCAGATTGACACTTCCGGACCGACCTCCGGGGTTGACTCGCTGCCGGAATGATGGACCCAATGTCGCCTGTAAGTGGAAGTGACGTGCGTGCGTGGATTGCCGAAGATCCTTCGAGATCGCCTCTCGGGCGACGGATCCGGACCAAAGCGCGAGACGGCCCGACAACCTTCTCCCAAAAGGTCGCCGGTTGGATGAGGAAACACTTCGCCGGGTGGATGGGGATCTCGCCTGACGTAAGAGATCACGCTCCGGGGAGGAGGGTCGATGGCCTACGTTAATCGCGCCGGGGGCGCACGCGATCGATCTCCCACATCGTCGGGTGATGGCGACAACGTCGTCCGGTTCCGTCGATCCGAGTCCGGCCTGTCGGGCGTCCCGTCGCCGATCGACCTGGCCCAGCTGATCGAGGGCGAGATCATTCCCCGTCTTCTGGCCGCGCACCAGAACGGTCGCAGCGAAGTCATTCCGATGAATCTGGGCGTTGTGGTGTCGGCCGAGCTTGAAAGCTTTGCGCACCAGACGATGACGCTGGACCTGTCTGCGCTGGTCGATCAGGTCGAAATGCTGGTCCGGCGCGGCGTATCGGTCGAAGGCATCTATTTCGAACTGTTGTCGCCGGCCGCCAAATTGCTGGGCGAGTGGTGGGAACAGGATATCTGCACGTTCGCCGACGTGACCGTGGGTCTGTGTCGCCTGCAGCAGCTCGTCTATGAATATGCCGATCGCGTCCACGTCGAGGGCGGCGGCGGCGACGGCCGTACGGCCCTGTTCGCCCTGACGCCGGGCGACCAGCATTCGCTGGGCCTCATCATGGTGGTCGAGTATTTCCGTCAGGCCGGCTGGCGGACCATCTGCATGCCCGACGCGACGGCACTGGATCTGGAAGACATCGTCCAGACGGAACGCTTCGACCTGATCGGCTTCTCCATGGCCAATGAACGCTGGCTGGAGCCCCTGACCCCCCTGATCTCGCGCCTTCGCGCCGTGTCCAGGAATGCGTCGGTCCGGGTCATGGTGGGGGGGCGCGCCTTCGCCGGAAATCCCGACCGGGTTGCAATGGTCGGGGCCGATCAGACCGCTGGCGATGCCCGAGAGGCCGTTCTGGCAGCAGCGCGGCTATTCGCCCCGCAGCACTCCGCCGCTTGAACAAGCGCCACCCGACCCGTAATGGCGCTGGATGACCATGCTTTCGTCCCCGTCGGTCACCATACCGTTTCGGCAGCCGAAGACGGCGCTTGAGGGACTGACGGCGGAGGCGACCGCCGGGGTGGTGGCTGCCGCCAGCGATGTCGCCCTGTTGCTGGACAGCGATGGGATCGTCCGGGATTTATCCGTATCTTCCAACGACCTGGCCCGAAATGGCATCGGTGACTGGATGAACCGGTCATGGATCGACACGGTCACCGACGAGAGCCGCCACAAGATTTCCGAGATGCTGGCCGACGTCGCTTCGGGCAAGCCCGCCCGCTGGCGCGAGGTCAATCATCCTGCGGATGACGGCGAAGTGCCGATTCGTTATTTCGCCTTCAGCGCAGGTTCCGAAGGCCGCGTGATCGTGCTTGGGCGCGATTTGCAGGGCTCGGCCATGTTGCAACAGCGGCTGATTCAGGTGCAGCAATCGGTCGAGCGGGACTACCTGAGGCTGCGTCAGGCCGAAGCCCGATACCGGCTCCTGTTCCAGAGCGCGGCCGAGGCCGTGCTGATCCTCGATGCGCCGACCCGCAAGGTCAGGGAGGCCAATCCCGCCGTGGCGCGGATCGCCGGCCGCGAAGAGGGCAGCGTCGTCGGTCAGGGGTTCGCCACCCTGCTCGACCCCGCGAGCGTGAGCGCCGCCACCGATCTGCTGGATGGCGCAACAAGCAGCACAGGCAGTGAGGCGATCAAGGTCAAGCTGGCCAATGGCGAGACCTGCCTGTTGTCCGCTTCGATGTTCCGTCACGACCGGACCTCGTCGCTGCTGGTGCGGCTGACGCCCGATGCCATCGCCCAGGGAATCGATCCCAATGCGACCCTGACGGCCGTGCTGTCGCGCATCTCCGACGCCTTCGTCGTCACCGACACCGACCTGCGCATCCTGACGGCCAACCCGGCCTTCCTGGACCTGACCCATCTGGCCAGCCGCGAGGAGGCTACGAACCTCCCGCTGGACCGGTTCCTGGGCCGCCCGCAGATCGACCTGAAGATCATGCTGGCCCAGTTGCGCGACCACGGTGCCCTGCGCAACTTCGCCACTGTCATCCGCAGCCAGTTCGGCGATCAGGAGGACGTGGAGGTCACCGCCGTGGTGGTGCCTGACGACACCCAGCCGACCTATGGCTTCAGCATCCGCAACGTGGCGCGTCGCATGGCCGAGGCCCCCGTCGCGCCCGCCATCGGCGGGGCGGTGTCGCAGTCGGTCGAGCAGCTGACCCACCTGATCGGCCGCGTGCCGATGAAGGACATCGTGCGCGATTCGACCGACCTGATCGAAAAGCTTTGCATCGAGGCGGCGCTGACCCTGACCTCGGACAACCGCGCCTCGGCCGCCGATGTCCTGGGCCTCAGCCGCCAGAGCCTGTATTCCAAGCTTCGTCGCTACGGCCTGGGCGATCTGGACGACTGATCCGCGATCATCGGCGCGCCCGGCCGTCCGGGCGACCGATCCTGTCGCACCTCTGATCCAGACTGCCGGTGCGGTCGATGCGCTGGAGAAGCAGGAGTCACTTTTCCTGACTCCAGCACCACCCGAAACTGTCAATCCAAGTTGACACTTTCGGCTGTCCAGTGCGACGGTGCGAAATGGCCAGCACGCTCGACGCGCCCTCGATTTCCGTGCCCTCTCCGGCCGCCGTGCTGGAGCTGTTCAAGCCTGTCACCTGGTTCCCGCCGATGTGGGCCTTCATGTGCGGCGTCGTCTCCTCGGGCATGCCGTTCCAGGGGCGCTGGCTGTTCCTGATCGCCGGTATCGCCCTGACCGGACCCCTGGTCTGCGCCACCAGCCAGGCCGTCAACGACTGGTTCGACCGCCATGTCGATGCGATCAACGAGCCGAACCGCCCGATCCCGTCGGGCCGCATTCCCGGGCGCTGGGGCCTTTACATCGCCATCATCTGGACGGTCCTGTCGGTGGTCGTCGCGGCCCTGACCGGACCCTGGGTGCTGGGCGCCACCCTTCTGGGTCTGGCCCTGGCCTGGGCCTACAGCGCCCCGCCCCTGCGGCTGAAGCGGGACGGCGTGGCCGGGCCGTTCGCGGTGGCCCTGTCCTATGAAGGTCTGACCTGGTTCACGGGCGCGGCCGTCATGGCAGGGGCCCTGCCGCATGCTCCGGTCCTCATCCTGGCCGCCCTCTACAGCTTCGGGGCCTATGGCATCATGGTCCTGAACGACTTCAAGGCGGTCGAGGGTGACCGGCTGCTGGGTCTGAAATCCCTGCCCGCAGAGCTGGGCGTCGAGTCCGCCGCCCGCATCGCCTGCGCCGTCATGGCCGCGCCCCAGGTCATCGTCGTGACCCTGCTGCTGGTCGCCTGGGACCGCCCGTGGCATGGCCTGGCCGTCGGCGTCCTGCTGGCGATCCAGTTCGTCCTGATGGCGCGGCTGCTTGGCGACCCGAAGAAATTCACCCCCTGGTACAACGCCACGGGCACCACCCTCTACGTCATCGGCATGCTGGTCTCGGCCTTTGCCGTGCGCGGCATCATCGGAGCGGGCGCATGAACGACAGGCCTCTGGGTTGGCTCGGGATAGTCCGGCTGGGTCTGGTCCAGACCGCACTGGGCTCGATCGTCGTCCTGACCACCTCGACCCTGAACCGCATCATGATGGTCGAGCTGGCCCTGCCCGCCGTCCTGCCTGCCGCTCTGGTCGCCTGGCATTATGCGGTGCAGCTGTCGCGCCCGCGCTGGGGCCACGGGTCGGACGGCGGAGCCCGCCGCACGCCCTGGATCGTCGGCGGTATGGGCGTCCTGGCCATGGGCGGGCTGCTGGCCGCCAACGCCACGGCCCTGATGAGCGCCTCGCCGGTCCCGGGCATCCTGCTGGCCATTCTCGCCTTCAGCCTGATCGGGGCGGGCGTCGGTGCAGCGGGCACCTCGCTGCTGGCTCTGCTCGCCACCCGTGTCGCGCCGACGCGTCGGCCCGCCGCCGCCGCCATCACCTGGATCATGATGGTCATGGGCATTGCCGCCACCGCGGGCATCGCGGGTGGCATGCTGGATCCGTTCTCCATGCAGCGCCTGGCGATGATATCGGGCGTCGTCTCGCTGGGCGCCTTTCTGTTGACGCTCGCCGCCGTGGCCGGGGTCGAGAAGACGCCGGCGGTGGTTGCCGAACCGTCCGAGCCAAAGGTCGACTTCATGGTCGCCCTGAAGGAGACCCTGGCCGACGGTCAGGCCCGGCGCTTCACGATCTTCGTGCTGATCTCCATGATCGCCTACAGCGCCCAGGACCTGATTCTTGAGCCTTTCGCCGGACTGGTGTTCGGCATGACGCCGGGCCAGTCGACCCAGATGTCGGGCATGCAGCACGGCGGCGTGCTTCTGGGCATGATCCTGGTCGGGGCAGCGGGCGGCTTCGTCGGCGGGCGAGGGCAGGGCTGGATGCGGGGCTGGACCCTGGCCGGCTGCGGCGGCTCCGCCCTGGCCCTGGCAGCTTTGGCGATCGCCGCGCGGGTCGGCCCGGGCTGGCCGATCGCGCCGACCGTCTTTGCCCTCGGCGTGTTCAACGGTGTCTTCGCCGTCGCCGCCATCGGTTCGATGATGGCGCTGGCCGGTGAGGGCAAGGGTCGGCGCGAAGGCATTCGGATGGGTGTCTGGGGCGCGGCCCAGGCCGTCGGCTTCGGCGCGGGCGGCTTCTTCGGCGCCGTTGCTGTCGACATCGGCCGTCGCCTGTTCGCACAGGACGCCTCCGCCTTTGGCCTCGTCTTCGCGGTCGAGGCCAGCCTGTTCATCGTCTCGGCCGTGATTGCCGCCCGTATCGGCGCACCGGCCGCAGCCCCTCAAACCCCATCCATCGGAGCGCGTCATGTCCAGGCCTGAACCCGGTATCGTCGCCGAGACCTTCGATTGCGTCGTCGTCGGCGGCGGACCGTCCGGATCGACCGCCGCCCGCCACCTGGCCTCACAGGGTCGCACGGTCCTGCTGCTGGATCGCCAGGGGCGCATCAAGCCCTGCGGCGGGGCCATCCCGCCCCGGCTGATCAGGGACTTCGACATCCCCGACAGCCTGATCTGCGCCAGGGCCAACGAGGCCCGGATGATCGCCCCCTCCGACCGGCGCGTGCACATGCCGATCGAGGGCGGCTACGTCGGCATGGTCAACCGCGAGGCGTTCGACGAATGGCTGCGCGCCCGGGCCGAGAGCGCCGGGGCCCAGCGCCGCACCGGCACCTTCGACCGCATCGAGCGCGAGGCCGACGGATCGGCCCTCGTCCTGTACCGTCCGGCGGGTGCCGCCAAGGACGATCCGGCCATCACGGTCCGCGCCCGCACCATCATCGGAGCCGACGGCGCCCGCTCCAACGTCGCGGCCCAGGCCGTGAAGGGGGCGGACCGGCAACGCTACGTCTTCGCCTATCACGAGATCATCAAGGCCCCCGCCGCCGGCACCGCCGACTTCGAGGCCAGCCGTTGCGACGTCTGGTATCAGGGCAAGCTGTCGCCGGACTTCTACGCCTGGATCTTCCCGCACGGCGACACCGCCTCGATCGGCGTGGGCTCGATGCAGAAGGGCTTCTCCCTGCGGACGGCCGTCACCGCGCTGCGCAAGGTCGCCGGCCTGACCGACTGCGAGACCGTGCGTACCGAGGGCGCGCCGATCCCGCTGAAGCCGATGAAACGCTGGGACAACGGCAGGGATGTCGTGCTCGCCGGCGATGCGGCAGGCGTCGTCGCGCCGGCATCCGGCGAAGGCATCTACTACGCCATGGAGGGCGGCAGGCTGGCGGCGGAAGCCGTCGAGGCGACCCTGGCCACCGGCAAGGCGTCAGCCCTCGGGAGCGCCCGCAAGCGATTCATGAAGGCCCACGGCAAGGTCTTCCTGGTGCTCGGCGTCATGCAGCATTTCTGGTACCGCTCCGACAAGCGGCGCGAGCGCTTCGTCAGCCTGTGCGACGATCCCGATATCCAGGAACTGACCTGGCAAGCCTATATGAACAAGGAGCTGGTCAAGGCGAAACCCGCCGCCCACGCCCGCATCTTCTTCAAGGACATGGGTCACCTGCTGGGCCTGCGTCCGGCATGATCGGCGTCGCGCCCGGCCGATGAGCGACTTCTTTGCCAGCGCTCATGCCGTCGATCTGATCCTCGCCATCATGGCGATCGAGGCCGCCGTGCTGCTGGCGACCAGACGCATGACGCCTTACGGAATGCTGCTCGTGTTCGGACCCGGCGTCTGCATCCTGCTGGCCGCGCGCGCGGCCCTGGTCGGGGCGGACTGGGGGTGGATCGCGCTGGCGCTGGCGGCGTCCTTCCCGCTGCACCTGCTGGACCTGCGTCGCCGCCTGTCCCGCTGACCGCACAACAAAAAAGGCCCCGGCGTTTCCGCCGGGGCCTCTGGTCTTCAACCAATCGAAACGATCAGGCCTGCGTCTTCAGATAGGCGATGACGTTGGCGCGGTCCTGCGGGTTCTTCAGGCCGACGAAGCTCATCTTCGTGCCCGGAATGTAGGCGCGCGGGTTTTCCAGATACTCGAACAGGGTCTGCTCATCCCACACCTTGCCGCTGTTCTTGTTGGCGACGGAGTAGTTGTAGCCCTCGATGCTGCCCGAGTGACGGCCGACGACGCCATGCAGCGACGGACCGACGCGGTTCACGCCGGCTTCGATCGCGTGGCAGGTGCGGCATTGGGCGAAGGTGCGCTGACCCGCGGCGGCGTCGCCGGTGAAGCTGGCGAACTGCAGGGTCGCGCCGGGCGCGGCGGCAGGGGCCGTCGCGGCTGCGGGCGTCGTGGCGGGCGCAGGGGCCGGAGCCTCGACCGGAGCGGTCGCGGGCGCGGCGGCCTGTTCGGCGGGCGCGGCGGCCTTGTCTTCACCGCCGCCCGAGCAGGCAGTCAGTCCAAGCAAGGCACTTGCGGCCACCATGCTCACGATACCAAAACGACGCATAGATACAGCTCCCTGGGTTTATTTGGCGCGAGATTAGACCCGCGCCACCCGGTGTCAACTGCGGCGCATACGGTCCCGTTCCGGAATCGCACCGCCGAACCGCCGCAGGGTCAATGCTCCTTCTCCAGCCTGTGCCGCCAGGCCGTCAGGCCGATCCAGACGCCCAGCGCCAGTATGGGTGCGATGATGCCCTGGGCCACCGTTGCATCGAACCGGGACCAGACATGCTCGACCGCCTTCAGCGGAAAGCCCAGCAGGCCGATGGCATAGTAGGCGATGGCCACGGTCGAGAATCCCTCGACCGCCTGCTGCAGCTTCAGGGAGGTTCCCGCCCGCCGGTCCATGGAGGCCAGAAGGGCCGCGCTGGTCGCCTCGGCCGCTACCTCGACGCGGGTGTTCAGCATCTGCGCCATGCGGGCGATCCGGTCGATCGTGGCGCGCTGGCGCTCGGCCACCGCGTCGCAGGTCCGCATGGCCGGGTCCAGCCGCCGCTGCATGAATTCGCCCAGCGTCAACAGGCCCTCGATATGATGCTCCCGCAGCATCTCGATCCGTTCCCGGACGATGCCGTGATAGGCGGCCGCCGCGCCGAACCGGAAGCCGGTGCGCCCGATCAGGGCCTCGGTCTCTCCGGCCAGGCCCGACAACTGATCCAGCAACTGCCGGTCGGCTTCCGGGTCCGAATCCTCTGACAGTCGATGCGCCAGTTCGGCCGCCCGGCGCTCGATCGCGGCCAGTTCGCCGCTGGCCTGACCGGCCACCGGAAAGGCCAGCAGGGCCATCAGACGATAGGTCTCGATTTCCAGCAGCCCCTGCACCAGCCGCCCGGTCAGGGCCGCGTCGCCCGCGTGGGCCAGCATCAGGAACCGGGTCATGCCCCCGGCGTCGGGCCGGAAATCGGTCAGGGCGATCGCCGCGCCATCCGCCAGGCTGGCGCCGACGGCCTCTACGCCGAACAGGGCGGCGGTGGCCTTCTCGTCGACAGCGGGCCAGACCTCCAGCCGCGTCGCGACCAGAACGTCGCCTGGTATCTGCGCCAGCCAGTCCTCGGGCGCGAGGTCCATCGCCGTCTCCGCGAACGGCGTCGTCCCCGTCGGCGTGCGGAAAAACGTCCAGGTCGACAGCTCCGTATGGCGCTCCCAGCGCAGCCGCCACATGCCGGCATCCAGCGCGCACCATCGGGCGCCGGGGCCGGGCTCGGACTGACCCAGGCGGCGGCAGAGGGCGGTCATGTGCTCGCGGTCGCGCGCCTCTCCGTCCTGACCGGCCAGGGTGGCGATCCGGGTGACGAGGGCCGGTCCGACCAGAGGGGTGAAGGGCCGGGCATGGGCTTCGGCCAGCAGGGCGTCGCGCTGCGGATGATAGCGCCAGCTTCTGGCGGACCCGGACGCACTGGCCATTTCGTCCCCCATCGCATCCCTCGCCCTACCGCGACGCGTTGACCCGAACGGTCATGCATGAAACCGTAACTGTCAAACGGATTGGACACTGATGCGCGTCGTCTTCCCCTTCTCGGCCATCGTCGGCCAGTCGGACATGAAACAGGCCCTCCTGCTGGCGGCCGTGGACAGGACCCTGGGCGGGGTCATGGTGTTCGGCGACCGGGGATCAGGAAAAACGACGGCGGTGCGCGGTTTGGCCGCGCTGTTGCCTGCCCTTCCGGTCATCGCCGGCTGTCGCTTCAACTGCGAGCCGGACCGGCCCAGCCCGGCCTGCGACGGCGTGTGCAAACATGCCGGGGTCGGAACCACGCCTTCGCCGGTCGTGGACATGCCGCTGGGTGCCACGGAGGACCGGGTGGTCGGCGCGCTGGACCTGGAACGCGCCCTGACACTGGGGGAGAAGGCGTTCGAACCCGGACTGCTGGCCCGGGCCAACCGCGGTTTCCTCTACATCGACGAGATCAACCTGCTGGAAGACCATCTGGTCGACCTGCTGCTCGACGTCGCCCAGTCGGGCGAGAATGTGGTCGAGCGCGAGGGCCTCAGCGTCCGCCATCCGGCCCGGTTCGTTCTGGTCGGTTCCGGCAACCCGGAGGAGGGCGAGCTGCGGCCCCAGTTGCTGGACCGGTTCGGCCTGTCGGTCGAGGTGCGTACGCCCGACACCCTGGCCGAGCGCGTGGAGGTCGTGAAGCGCCGCGACGCCTTCGACCGCGATCCCGAAGGTTTCTCCAAAGCCTGGAAGAGCAAGGACGCCACCATCCGCAGGAAGGTCGCTGCCGCCCAGAACCGGCTGGATGCCATCGTGGTGCCCGATGCGGTTCTGGAGATGGGCTCGCGCCTGTGCATGGCCGTTGGGGCCGACGGTCTGCGAGGGGAACTGACCCTGCTGCGCGCCTCCCGGGCCAGGGCTGCGCTGGATGGGCGGGATGCCGTCACCGAAGCCGATCTGCGCCAGATCGCGCCGATGGCCCTGCGTCACCGGTTGCGGCGCGGACCGCTGGACGAGCAGGCCTCCACCGTGCGGATCGAGCGCGCCATGGACGAGCTGCTGGCGGCATGACCGGGGCCGACGCCCAGGCCGGGGCGGCCCAGGATCTGTGGGCCGACGCCATGCTGGCCGCTGCGCTGCTGGCGGTGGACCCCGGTCTCGGGGGCGTGGCGATCAGGGCCGGCCCGGGGCCGACGCGGGACGCCTGGCTCAGCGGATTTCGCGCCCTTCACACCGTCGACACGCCCTGGCGGCGGATGCCGCCGGGAATCGGCGATGACCGTCTGCTGGGCGGGCTCGACCTGGCGGCGGCGCTCGGAGCGGGCCAGCGCGTGCTCCAGCGCGGCGTGCTGGCCGAGGCGGATGGCGGGGTGGTCATCGCCCCCATGGCCGAGCGGATGGCGACCGCCACGGCCGCGCGGCTGGCCGCAGCGATCGAGGACGGGGGCGTCCGTGTCGAGCGCGACGGGGTGGCCGAGCGACTGCCGACCCGTTTTGTGCTGGTGGCCCTGGACGAGGGCCTCGAGGACGAACTCCCGCCCGAGGCCCTGATGGAGCGGCTGGCCTTCCGCATCGCACTGGACTCCGTCGGCCACCGCGACGCCCTGCCGATCAGTGCCACCCCCGATGACATTGCCGAGGCCCGCGCCGCCCTGGCCGAGGTCGCCCCTCCCGGCGAAGACGCCATCCATGCGATCTGCTCGGCCGCCGAGGCTCTGGGCGTCTGGTCGCTGCGGGCACCTCGCCTGGCCTTGCGCACCGCCGCGGCCCTCGCCGCGCTGGAGGGCCGCGATGTCATCGAGCGGGACGACCTGTCGAACGCCGCCCGGCTGGTCCTGAGCCCGCGCGCCACCCGCATTCCTGCACCGCCCGAGGCCGAACCCGATACGGCCGAGGCTCAACCCGAAGCCGACGATGCCGACACGCCGCAAGACCCGGAGACGGGGGGCGAGGACGATGGTCCGGACGACACCGATCGGGGGCAGGGCGCTCTGGACGACATCGTGCTGGAGGCGGCCCGCGCGGCCTTGCCCGAAAGCCTGGAGGATCTGTGGCTGGCCACCGGTGCCGTATCCCGCGCTGCGCCGGCCAGATCCGGCGCTTCGGGCGCGCGTCTTCCTGCCGCCAGGCGGGGTCGTCGCATCGGCACCCGTCCCGGCCAGCCGGATGGATCGGCCGGTCTGGATCTGGTGGAAACGCTGAAGGCCGCAGCGCCCTGGCAGCGGCTGCGCGGCAAGCAGACCGGATCGGCCGGGTCGCTCCGGGTGCGCCGCGACGACTTCCGCATCCGCCGCTTCGAGCAGCGCTCGGAATCGACGGTGATCTTCGTGGTCGATGCCTCGGGCTCGGCTGCCCTGCAGAGACTGGCCGAGACCAAGGGCGCGGTCGAGCTACTGCTGGCCGAGGCCTATGTGCGACGGACGCAGGTGGCCCTGATCGCTTTCCGGGGAGAGGGGGCAGACCTGCTGCTGCCACCGACCCGGTCGCTGGCCCGCGCCCGCAGGCAGCTGGCTGAACTGGCCGGAGGCGGGGCGACGCCGCTGGCGGCCGGGCTGGAAACGGCGGCCATGCTGGGTGTGGCCGAAAGGGCCAAGGGCCGCACCCCGCTGCTGGTCTTCATGACCGACGGGCGCGGCAATATTGCGCTCGATGGCGGGGCCTTCCGGACCCGCGCCGAACAGGACGCTCTGAACGCCTGTCGCCGCATCCGCTCCGCCGGTCTGCGGGCTGCGCTGATCGACATTTCCGCCCGCCCGCGCGGCGAAGGGGCCAGACTGGCCGAAGCGATGGGCGCGACCTTCGCGGCCCTGCCCTATGTCGAGGCCGGGCGGGTCCGCGATGTCGTCCGGTCTCTGGAGGACTGACCGTGGCCTCAGCGACCCTCGGGCGGGCGGACCTCGGCGATGGCGCCGTCGGGCGACGTCTCCGTAAGGTGACGATGTGAGCGAGCGTCCGAACTGGGATGTCGAGGGCCGCGACTGGCCCAATCGCGCGGCCAGCCGGTTCGTGACCGTCGGCGACCTGCGCTGGCATGTGCAGGTCTCCGGTCAGGGGCCGGTGGTCTTTCTGCTGCACGGAGCCGGGGCCGCGACCCACAGCTGGCGGGATCTGACGCCGCTGCTCACCGACCGCTTCACCGTGGTCGCTCCGGATCTGCCCGGCCAGGGGTTCACGGCCATGCCGCCCGACCACGGTCTGTCCCTGTGGGCCATGGCCCGGCGCACGACCGCCCTGATCGAAGCCCTGGACGTTCGGCCGTCGATCGTCGTCGCCCATTCGGCCGGGGCGGCCATTGCTCTTAGGATGTCGCTCGACGGCCGGTTCGGAGAGGCACCGGTCATCGCGATCAACGGCGCGCTGCAACCCTTCGCCGGGGCCGTCGCCCCCCTGTTCAGGGGCCTGGCCATGGGCCTGTTCGTCAACCCGCTGGCGGTGCATCTGTTCGCCTCGGCCGCGCGGGACCGGAACCGCGTCGCCCGCCTGATCCGGGGCACGGGCTCGGTGATCGACGACCGGGGCATCGACCTCTACGCCCGCCTGTTGCGAAAGCCCGGCCATGTCGCCGGGACTCTTGGCATGATGGGAAGCTGGGACATCTCCGACATGCTGCGCGCCCTGCCACAGCTCCGCGCTGACCTGACCCTGGTCGTCGGCTCGCGCGATCAGGCGGTGCCGCCCTCGGTGGCCGGTGAGGTCCGCGCATCCCTGCCGGGGGCCACCCTCGTGACCCTGCCCGGCCTTGGCCATCTGGCGCATGAGGAACGGCCCGACCAGGTGGCCGCGATCATCGACGATGTCGCCACGGCCCATGGCCTGGTGTCGGGAGAGACGGCATGAGCGGCGAACGCTTCTTCTTCATCGAGCTGGTGCTCGGCCACGGGGTGGTGCTGGCCTGGGCGATCTGGGAGCTGACGTCGCTCCGCCGGTCACAGGCCAGAGACCGGGCCCGGGCGGCGGAGCGAGCGCGGCATGCGGAAGGGCAGCATGGCCCGGACCAGGGGTGACCTGAGCCGCCCCAGCGACAGACTTTCGTGCACGCCCTCGCAGGCTTCGCCCAGCAGATGGGTGCGGATCGTCGAGCGTGAATAGAAGGGCGTGTCCTCCCAGGTCCGCTCCACCGATACCGGCTGGTCGGCATCGGCGCGGGTGTGGCGCGGCATTCGCCAGACGGTCGGCGGCAGGGCCGCGTGTGGCGGTGGCTCGACCGTCTCGGGCACGCCGTGCCGGTCGAACTTCAGCGCCAGCGACAGGGCCGATCCGTCCTTGCGCTTCAGGTCGTACAGCACCGCGCTGTCGGTCTTCAGGTGGGCGCGCGACCAGTCCCAGACCTCGAACGCATCCTCCAGCGGTTCGGTCCCGCCATTGGTGTCCAGGTAGCCTTCGCCGGTCCAGGTCAGACCCGGCTCGTCCATCGTCACCGCGACGTGGGCGCGCGGTGCGATGGGCCGCCAGACGTGCTTGCCCGCTGCATCAAGCGGAAAGGCCGTGCCGTTGATCGCATGGGGCGTGACCCGCACCGTGCCGCGCAGGGGCCTGGGGATCATCGGCATCGGCGGCACGGGGGCGGTGAGTTCGTCGATGCGGATGACCAGATCGTCGCCATCCCACGACAGGCTGCTGGGGCCGATCCGGATGTGGCGCGCCTCGCGCTCCACCTGGCCGGCGGGCCGCTCCGTCATCGTCCAGCGCTGGCAGTCCGGGCCATAGAAGGCGACATTCAGGGCGCAGTGATTTTCAGGCCGACCGCGCCCCGACCAGGCATACCAGGGCGAGAACACGCTGCCGACAAAGGCGATGATGGTCAGGCCATGGCGCCCGTCGGCGCTCATCGCATCGACGTACCACCAGGCATAGCCGCCCGGATTTACGCCGGCGTCGAAACGCGGTCCGCCATGACGGCCGAGGCCGCAGAGCGTCCCGACAGGGCCGCCATCGGCACGCCGGCCCCAGGGTGCGTCGCACCGCCGCAGAGATAGAGTCCCGGCATCCGCGTACGGGCTCCGGGCCGTCGAAAGGCTCCGTCCCAGCCGTGCCCCGCCCTCCCGTAGAGCGCGCCACCCGTCGCCGGAAAGCGCTTCTCGAAGGCGTCGGGCGTCATGACCGCCATCGTCCCGGGGCGGGGGTCCAGCCTGACCCCGCAGCGCTCCATCGAGCGGAAGGTGCGCGAGCGACATGTCTCGATTTCCTCGGAAGAATAGGTGTGGACGTCGCCGTCGGGCGGCGCGTTGACGATGGCGAACAGGCGTTCGGGGCCGTTCGTCCGGGGTGGTCCGTCGCCGTCGGCCCGGTCCTGGGCACAGACATAGACGGTCGGGATCTCGGGCATCCGCCCGGAATGGAGCGCGTCGAACTCGGCGACATAGTCGGGCGAGAAGAACAGGTTGTGTCGCACGAGGGGCGCCGCCACGTCCTCGGCCGTGAAGGAAAAGGTCATGGCCGACAGCGACCGGGTCCGCGGCGGCGTCGGGTTTACGGCCAGGGAGACATCGGCGCCGAAACAGCCCGCCGCCACCGCCGCCGGATCGGCATTGACGATGACGGCATCGGCCGCGATCCGTTCGCCGGACGCCAGCTCGATCGCCGCCGCCCGATCGCCGTCACGCACGATCCGCGCGCAGGTCTCTCCATACCGGATCGTCCCGCCCAGTTTTCCGACAAGCCCGGCCAGAGCCTCCGGGATCCGCTGCATTCCGCCGTCCACCAGCCAGACGCCCTGCTGTTCCACATGGGCGATCAGCATCAGGGTGGCGGGCGACTTGAACGGCGACGCTCCGCAATAGGTCGCATAGCGGCCGAACAGCTGTCGCAGGCGCGGGTCCCTGAAATAGCTGCCGAGCTCCGACCACATGGAGCGATACGGCATGATGCTCCACTGATCGGCCGGCCGGTGCAGGCCGATATCCAGCGTCAGACCCAGGATGCTGGGCTTGGCCTTTCTGATGAAGGGGTCTTCCAGCACGCGATAGATCAGGGCCGCCCGCTTCGAGAAGGCCCGGAACCGCTTCGCCTCCGCCGCGCCCGCCAGATGGCCCACGGCCTCCACGGAGCGCTCCAGGTCCGCGAACAGGTCGAAGGTCGAGCCGTCGGGCCAGCTGTGCCGCGCCAGGGTCCCGGACCGGCGCACGCTCAGGTGATCGTCCAGCGAAGCGCCCGCCGCCGCGAACAGGGCGTCGAACACCCAGCGCATGGTGAAGACCGTCGGTCCCGAATCGATACCGACGCCGTCGGTGTGGATTTCCGACAGCTTGCCACCGGCCGTGGCGCATCGCTCGACCACGGTCACGTCCATGCCGCGCGCGCACAGATCGACGGCGGCGCTCAAGCCTCCGATTCCCGCCCCGATGATGACGACCCGCTCGCCCGGCATTCCCGTGTCCTGTTGACCCGACACTAAAGGTGTCCACTTTGATTGACACAAGCGAAATCCTCCTCCGGCGGGGGCTTGCGGTCACATCGTATACGATGTGATCCTCAAGGCATGTCGCGGCCTCGCGACATGGCGGAGGGGCCCGAACCAGACTCCGGCGTGCGCGGTTGGCCCCCTCCACCGCTTCGCAGTCCCCCTCCTCCGATGGGGGAGGATTGATGCATCAATGACCGAGACCTTCCGCGACCGCTGGCGTGCATGGCGAAACGGCCTGATCGGCGATCCCGGATTCCAGCGCTGGGCGTCGCGGTTTCCGCTGACCCGGCCCGTGGCGCGCCGGCGCGCCCAGGCCCTGTTCGATCTGTCGGCGGGCTTCATCTATTCGCAGATCGCCCAGGCCTGCGTCCGCTCCGGCCTGCTTGAGCGACTGGCGAAAGGCCCCGCGTCGGTCGGCGATCTGTCGGCGCTCGTCGCGCTGGACAAGGCCGCCACGCGCCGGCTGGTCCGCGCCGCCGTGGCCCTGAAGCTGGCCGAGCCAGCGGGTCCCGATCGCTATGCGCTCGGCGTGGAAGGCGCAGCTCTGCTGGGTGCCCCCGGCGTCGCGGCCATGATCGAACATCACGCCCTTCTCTATGCCGATCTTGCCGATCCCCTGGCCCTGCTACGGCGGGGCGGTGGCGGGGGGGCGCTTGCCGGCTACTGGCCCTATGCGGACGGCGAAACGCCGGACCCCGAGGCGGCCGCTGCCTATTCGCAGCTGATGTCGGCGTCCCAGGCCATGGTCTCGGCCCAGGTGCTGGACGCATACGACGTCTCGCGTCACCGCCGCCTGATGGATGTCGGAGGCGGGCATGGGACCTTCCTGCGCGCCGTCGCCGCCCGCGCGCCCCGACTGTCCCTGTCGCTGTTCGACCTGCCGCCTGTCGCCGCCCGCGCCCGCGCCGCCTTCGCCGCCGACGGCCTCGCGCTGGAGGCCACCGGCGGCAGTTTCTTTGACGATCCCCTGCCGCGGGGAGCCGATGTCATCAGCCTGATCCGCATTCTGCACGATCATGACGATGGACCCGCACTCGACATCCTGCGTGCCGTCCGCAAGGCGCTGGACCCCGGTGCGACCCTGCTGATCGGCGAGCCCTTTGCCGCCGAGCCGGGGGCCGAGCGGGTCGGGGACGCCTATTTCGGCATGTATCTGCTGGCCATGGGATCGGGCCGCCCCCGTCCCGTACGTGAAGTGATCGGCATGTGCCGCAAGGCCGGATTCTCGACGGCCCGTCGGGTTTCCACGGCCATGCCCATGATCGCAGGGCTGATTGTCGCCCGCGCCTGACGCTCAAAAGTGTAATCAGGATTTGACAACATAAACTGTCAATCTAAGCTGACACTCGGGAAGGGTGCCTATGGGGGTGCGCATCCCGAAGGCGATCCGATGAACACCTTGGCCGTCGTACTGGAGGAGCCCCGTCAGCTGGCGCTCCGCCGCCTCGACCTGAAGCCTGCCGGTCCCGACGACGTCGTCGTCGATGTGGACTGGAGCGGAATCTCGACCGGAACCGAACGCCTTCTGTGGGACGGGCGCATGCCCCATTTTCCCGGCCTCGGTTACCCTCTGGTCCCCGGATACGAGTCTGTCGGCCAGATCGTCGATGCCGGAGAAAACGCGCGGGCCCGCATTGGACAGCGCGTCTTCGTCCCCGGATCGTCCCATTTCATCGACGCGCGCGGCCTGTTTGGCGGCGCGGCCAAAACGCTCATCACGCCCCAGGCGCGCACGGTTACCCTGCCCGACGGCCTCGGTGACCGGGGCGTCCTGCTGTCTCTGGCGGCCACCGCCTATCACGCCATCGTCGGCGGCACGGCCCCCGACCTCATCGTCGGCTACGGCACCCTGGGCCGTCTGCTGCTCCGCATCTCCGAGGCCATGGGCCACGCCAGGCCGACGGTCTGGGAAACAAATGTGTCTCGACGCAACGGCGTGGCCATCCATCCCGACGCTGATGACCGCCGCGATTATCGCAGCATCTACGACGCCTCGGGGGCCGAGGACCTGATGGACTACCTGGTCGCGCGGCTGGCGCGCAGCGGCGAGATCGTGCTGGCCGGTTTCTATGAAGCGCGGCTGTCCTTTGCCTTCCCCATGGCCTTCATGAAGGAAGCCCGGTTCCGCATCGCTGCCGAGTTCAGGCCGGAAGACGTCACAGGCGTCACCGACCTCATCACTTCGGGCGCGCTCAGCCTGGATGGCCTGATTACCCACCGCATGGCGGCCACCGAAGCGAACGATGCCTATCCCGTCGCGTTCGGCGAACCCGACTGCCTGAAGATGATCCTCGACTGGAGGAATTGCGCATGACCATCACCCTGATTTCCCACAAGGCGCTCCGCGAAGAGGCGAAGCAGGAGCCGGATCCCGTCCACACGGGCGAGGTCACCAAGGAAACCCAGATCATCGCCATCTACGGCAAGGGCGGTTCGGGCAAGTCCTTCGCCCTGTCGAACCTCAGCTACATGATGGCCCAGCAGGGCAAGCGGGTGCTGCTGATCGGCTGCGATCCCAAGTCCGACACCACCTCCCTGCTGTTCGGTGGCAAGTCCTGCCCGACCATCATCCAGACCTCGGCCGCCAAGAAGCTGACCGGGGAAGAGGTCAGGATCGAGGATGTCTGCTTCCAGCGCGACGGGGTCTTCGCCATGGAGCTGGGCGGGCCGGAAGTCGGTCGCGGCTGCGGCGGACGCGGCATCATCCACGGCTTCGAACTGCTGGAGAAGCTGGGCTTCCACGACTGGGGCTTCGACTACGTCCTGCTCGACTTCCTCGGCGACGTGGTCTGCGGCGGCTTCGGCCTGCCGATCGCCCGCGACATGTGCCAGAAGGTCATCGTCGTCGGGTCCAACGACCTGCAGTCGCTCTATGTCGCCAACAACGTCTGTTCGGCGGTGGAATACTTCCGTCGCCTCGGCGGCAATGTCGGCGTGGCCGGCATGATCATCAACAAGGACGACGGCACCGGTGAAGCCGCCGCTTTCGCCGACGCCGTGGGCATCCCGGTCCTGGCCTCGATCCCTGCCAACGAGGACATCCGCCGGAAGTCCGCGAACTATCAGATCATCGGCACCCCCGACAGCGAATGGGGCAGCCTGTTCGCCGGCCTGGCCCAGGCGGTCGCCGGGTCGCTGCCGCAGCATCCCAAACCGCTGACGCAGGACGGCCTGCTGGGTCTGTTCAGCCCCGAACAGACGGGCGGCGCGGTCAGCCTGATCCCTGCGACCCAGAGCGACATGCGCGGCGTCGATTTCGTGCCGCGGGCCTCGCTCGAAGTCATCTACGACGAGGCCGTCTGATCGCCATGGCCGACGGTCCCGCCCCCATCGCCAACGACCACGCCGCAGAGCCCGTCTCGCGCGATGGCGGCTGCCATGGCGGCAAGGCCGAGCTGACGGCGGCTGCGTCCAGGGCGGGCAAGTCCGAAGTCCTGGCCCGCTATGCCAAAGACTATCCGGTCGGCCCCCACGACCAGCCGCAATCCATGTGCCCGGCCTTCGGAAGCCTTCGCGTCGGCCTGCGCATGCGGCGGACCGCGACGATCCTCTCCGGCTCCGCCTGCTGCGTCTACGGCCTGACCTTCACCAGCCATTTTTACGGTGCCCGCCGCTCGGTCGGCTATGTGCCGTTCAACTCCGAGAGCCTGGTCACCGGCAAGCTGTTCGAGGATATCCGCGACGCGGTGTTCCAGATGGCGGACCCGGAACTCTACGATTCCATCGTCGTGACCAATCTGTGCGTCCCGACGGCGTCGGGCGTCCCGCTGCAGTTGCTGCCGAAAGAGATCAATGGCGTCCGCATCGTCGGCATCGACGTGCCGGGCTTCGGCATCCCGACCCACGCCGAGGCCAAGGACGTCCTGGCCGGTGCCATGCTCAACTATGCGCGCAAGGAGGCCGAGGCCGGTCCTGTCGCCGCGCCGCGCGAACGAACCGACAAGCCGACCGTCACCCTGCTGGGCGAGATGTTCCCCGCCGACCCCATGATCATCGGCCGGATGCTGGAGCCGATGGGTCTGGCCGCCGGACCCGTGGTCCCGACCCGGGAATGGCGCGAACTCTATGCTGCCCTGGACTGCGCCGTCGTCGCCGCCATTCACCCCTTCTACACCGCCAGCGTCCGCGAGTTCGAAGCGGCAGGTCGGAAGGTCGTCGGCTCGGCGCCGGTCGGTCGCGACGGCACTGCCGCCTGGCTCCAGGCCATCGGCGAGGCCTGCGACGTGCCCCAGGGCCAGATCGACGGCATCAAGAACGCCATGCTGGGTGCCATCGGGGGTGCCCTGGCCGGTTCGCCGATCAAGGGACGGATCACGGTCTCGGGTTATGAGGGCTCCGAGCTTCTGGTCGCGCGCCTGTTGATCGAGAGTGGTGCCGAGGTCGAATACGTTGGCACCGCCTGCCCGCAGACGAAATGGTCTGACCCCGACCGCGACTGGCTGGAATCCCGGGGCGTCACCGTCAACTACCGCGCCTCGCTGGAACAGGATCTGTCGGCGGTCGATGCGATCCGGCCCGACCTCGCCATCGGCACGACGCCGGTGGTCCAGCACGCCAAGTCGCTGTCGATCCCGGCGCTGTACTTCACCAACCTGATCTCGGCGCGGCCGCTCATGGGCCCGGCAGGCGCCGGGTCGCTGGCCCAGGTCATCAATGCCGCGATCGGCAACAAGGCCCGGTTCGACAGGATGACCTCCTTCTTCGAGGGCGTCGGCAAGGGCGACACCGCCGGCATCTGGTCCGAGACCCCGGTGGCCCGCCCCGAGTTCAAGGCCCGCTACGCCAAGCTTCAGGCGGCCGCCGCCAAGGCCGAGGAGCACGTCGGCACATGACGCTGATCCTCGATCACGACCGGGCGGGGGGCTACTGGGGCGCGGTCTACGCCTTCACCGCCATCAAGGGTCTGCAGGTCATCATCGACGGCCCGGTCGGCTGCGAGAACCTGCCGGTCACCTCCGTCCTGCACTACACCGACGGCCTGCCGCCGCACGAACTGCCCATCGTCGTCACCGGTCTGGGCGAGGACGAGCTGGGCCGCCACGGCACCGAAGGCGCGATGAAGCGGGCCTGGCAGACCCTCGACAAGGATCTGCCCTCCGTCGTCGTCACCGGCTCGATCGCCGAGATGATCGGCGGCGGCGTGACGCCCGAGGGCACCAACATCCAGCGCTTCCTGCCGCGCACGATCGACGAGGATCAGTGGCAGTCGGCCGACCGCGCCCTGACCTGGCTGTGGACCCAGTTCGGACCCAAGAAGATGCCGCGCCCGCGCCCGCTCGCCGAGGGCGACCGGCCGCGCGTGAACCTGATCGGTCCGATGTACGGCGTGTTCAACATGCCGTCCGACCTCGCCGAGATCCGCCGTCTCATCGAGGGCATCGGATGTCAGGTTAACATGACATTCCCGCTGGGCAGCCACCTCGCCGACGTACGCAATCTGGCCGACGCGGAGGTCAACGTCTGCCTGTATCGCGAGTTCGGACGGGGGCTGTGCGAGGCACTCGAGAAACCTTATCTCCAGGCCCCGATCGGCCTCGAGTCCACGACCCTGTTCCTGCGCCAGCTCGGCCAGATGACCGGTGTCGATCCCGAGCCCTTCATCGAGCGCGAGAAGCACACGACGATCAAGCCGCTGTGGGACCTGTGGCGCTCGGTCACCCAGGACTTCTTCGCCACCGCCAGCTTCGCCATCGTCGCCAACGAGACATACACGCGCGGCGTCCGCAAATTCCTCGAGGACGATCTCGGCCTGCCCTGCCAGTTCGCCATCGCCCGCTGCGCCGGGACCAAGACCGACAATGCCGAGATCAGCCGCCTGGTCCGCGAGACCAAGCCTCTGGTCCTGTTCGGCAGCATCAACGAACGCATTTATCTGGCCGAGGCCTCTCAGGGCGGCGGCGGGTTCGGCCCGTCCGGCGTCTGGGTGCCCGCCTCCTTCCCGGGCGCTGCGATCCGCCGGCATACCGGCACGCCCTTCATGGGCTACGGCGGCTGCACCTACCTGGTCCAGGAGGTCTGCAACGCCCTGTTCGACGCCCTGTTCAACATCCTTCCCCTGGCGTCCCAGATGGACAAGGTCGAGCCGACCCTGGCCCGTCCGCATGCCGAACTGCACTGGGAAGAGGCGGCCGCCGACGAACTCGAGAAGCTCGTCGCCTCCCATCCGATCATCGTCAGAATTTCCGCGGCCAAGCGCCTGAGGGACACGGCCGAACGCGCCGCCCGTCAGGCCGGAGAGGACCGGGTCACGCTGGACCGCCTCCATGTCGCCAACGCCATTGTCCTGGACGGGAGGGCCGCCTGATGCGCCGCCCGATCCGCCCGGACCCAAAGTTCCGACGTCCGGCTTGTCCGGATTTCGGAAACGACCACGAGATCTCCTCGTGGACGAAGACCCGCTCCAACGAAAGGAGGAGAGATGTCTCATCTACCTGATGAAAGACCAGTTGGGTCCCTCACCGGACTCACGCCAGAAGCGGCCAAGGAATTCCACGGCCTCTTCATGACCAGCTTCATTGCTTTCACGGTCATCGCGATCGTGGCGCATGTTCTGGTCTGGTACTGGCGGCCCTGGTTCGCAGCCTAGGTCTCCACCCAACCCAGTCGGCAGGGATTAATTCCTTGCCGTCGCCAACAAAGCCACTCGCTGGCTATGGAGGACTACAGTTATGTGGAGAATTTGGCTCCTTTTCGATCCCCGTCGGGCGCTGGTCGCGCTCGCCGTTTTCCTGTTCACCCTGGCTCTGCTGATCCACTTCATCCTGCTCAGCTCGCCTCGGTACAACTGGATTGACGGCGCTCAGGCCACACCCGCTGCGGCTTCTGCCGCCGCACCCTGACGGGCAATCCGCTGATGCGGCGCGCGGGCGGAAACGGAGCGATCCGGTTCCGTCCGACGCGACCGCTATCGCAACAGATGTCCATCTCGCGGGGCGAGAAGACGGACGGAGACGGTCATGGCCTTACTGAGTTTTGAACGAAAATATAGAATCAGGGGCGGTACCCTGATCGGCGGCGACATGTTCGATTTCTGGGTCGGGCCATTCTACGTCGGCTTCTTCGGAGTCACGACGGCCTTCTTCGCCGCTCTGGGCACCGCGCTGATCTTCTACGGGGCGTCGCTGGGCGACACCTGGAACCCGTGGCTGATCACCATCAATCCACCCGATATCAAATATGGCCTGTCGCTGGCCCCCCTCCGCGAGGGCGGAATCTGGCAGCTGGTCACCATTTGCGCCGTCGGAGCCTTCTGTTCCTGGGCGCTTCGAGAGGTCGAAATCTGCCGCAAGCTGGGCATCGGCCTGCATGTTCCGGCTGCCTTCGGCGTGGCCATCCTGGCCTATGTGACGCTGAACGTGATCCGTCCCTGGCTCCTGGGATCGTGGAGCACCGGCTTCCCCTACGGCATCTTCAGCCATCTGGATTGGGTGTCGAACACCGGCTACCAGTATCTGAATTTCCACTACAATCCTGCCCACATGATCGCCGTGAGCTTCTTCTTCACGACGACGATGGCGCTGGCGCTGCACGGCTCGCTGGTTCTGGCCGCGACCAACCCTGGCCCGGGCAAGCCGGTGCGCCAGCCCGAGCACGAGGACACCTTCTTCCGCGACTTCATCGGCTATTCGGTCGGCACCCTGGGCATCCACCGCGTCGGTCTGTTCCTGGCGCTTTCGGCCGGGTTCTGGAGCGCGGTCTGCATCATCATCAGCGGACCGGTCTGGTCGGCGGGCTGGCCCGAGTGGTGGGACGGCTGGCGCAACCTGCCGATCTGGCAATAGGGGAGGGGGGAACCAATGTCCGCCTATCAGAACATCTTCACCCAGGTTCAGGTCCACGGTCACCCCGAAGCGGGCGTGCCGGGCAACGATGGGGACGACTGGCGCGTCGGCCAGCCCTTCTTCGTCCACCTGATCGGAAGGATCGGCAATGCCCAGATCGGCCCGATGCACCTGGGCTGGACCGGGGTCATCTCCCTGCTGACCGGCTTCCTGGCGTTCGAGATCATCGGTCTCAACATGTTCGCCAGCGTCGGCTGGAACCCGGCCGAATTCGTCCGGCAACTGCCCTGGCTGGGGCTTTATCCGCCGCCGCCCGAGCAGGGGTTGAACATCCTGCCGCCGCTCAACCAGGGCGGCTGGTGGCTGATCGCCGGCTTCTTCCTCACCGTCTCGGTGATCAGCTGGTGCATCCGCTCCTACCTGCGGGCCAAGGCGCTGGGCCTCGGCACCCACACCACCTGGGCCTTCGCCTCGGCGATCTGGCTGTATCTGGTCCTGGGTTTCATCCGCCCGATCATGATGGGCAGCTGGTCGGAAGCCGTGCCGTTCGGCATTTTTCCCCATCTCGACTGGACCGGGGCGTTCTCGATCACCTACGGCAACCTGTTCTACAACCCGTTCCACTGCCTCTCGATCGTGTTCCTGTATGGCTCCACCCTGCTGTTCGCCATGCACGGTGCGACCATCCTGGCCACCAGCCGCTACGGGTCCGAGCGCGAGGTCGAACAGATCACCGACCGCGGCACGGGTGCCGAACGCGGCGCGCTGTTCTGGCGCTGGACCATGGGCTTCAACGCCACGATGGAATCCATCCACCGCTGGGCTTGGTGGTTCGCCGTCCTGACCACCCTGACGGGCGGCATCGGCATCCTGCTGACGGGCACCGTTGTTCCCAGCTGGTACGACTGGGCCATCGCGCACAACTACGCGCGCTGATCCGCGGCCGACCTCGGTCGGCTGGAGACACGATGATGAACGGGGCGCCGGTTTCCGACCGGCGCCCCGGATCGTTTGTCGCACGGCGGTCACAGAACCATGATGACGCGGTTTGCCCCGGGAGTTATCGAGAAACCCCGTCCGGAGCCTCGTCCCATGCGTCTCGATCGCCGCACCCTGCTGTCCGCCGCCGCGGCTGCCACCGCCTTCGGCGGCCTGGCTCGCAATGTGGCCGCCCGGTCCGGAGGGACGGAGACCTACATCAACGAGGTGGCCGGCTACGGTCCCCTGAAGGTCGATCCGAACGGCATGCTGGACCTGCCGGAGGGCTTTTCCTATCGCGTCATCTCCCAGGGGGGCGACGTCATGGACGACGGCCTGGTGGTGCCCGGACAGTTCGACGGCATGGGCTGTTTCGCCCTGGAGGGCACGCGTGTGGCCCTCGTCCGCAATCACGAGCTGACCGGTTCGACTGCCAGTCACCGCAACTGGGGTCCGGGTGGTCCCGACCAGGCCGCGATCGGTCGCCTCGATGCCGCCCGCGCCTATGACACCTACAAGGACGGTCGGCCCCTGCCCGGCGGGACCACGACCCTGATCTACGACATGGCCACCGGCCAGACGGTGCGACAACATCTGTCGCTGGCCGGGACCAGCACCAATTGCTGCGGCGGTCAGACGCCCTGGGGGTCCTGGCTGACCTGCGAGGAGACCGAGGAGACGCCGGCCGACGCCGATGTGACCAAGGCCCACGGCTATGTCTTCGAGGTGCCGGCGACCGAGACCGGCCTCGTCGACCCCGTGCCGCTCAAGGCCATGGGCCGGTTCGACCACGAAGCCGTCTGCATCGATCCGCGCACCGGCGTCGTCTATCTGACCGAGGACCGGGTCGACGGCCTGTTCTACCGCTTCATCCCGAACATTCCGGGCAAGCTGGTCGAGGGCGGCCGGCTCCAGGCCATGGCCCTGAAGGACATGCTGGGTGCCGACACCACCAATCATCACGCCCGGCTCTGGTCGCCCGGTGACTGGCGCGAGGTGGTGTGGATCGACATGGAGGACGTCGACAGCCCGAAGGGCGATCTTCGTCAACGTGGCCATGCCAGGGGCGCGGCCCTCGTCGCGCGCGGCGAAGGCGTCTTCTGGGCCAGGGACGAACTGTATCTGACCGCCACCTCGGGCGGGCCGCTGCAGCGCGGGCAGATCCTGCGCTACCAGCCATCGGCTCTGGAGGGCGAAACCGGTGCGGCGGATAATGCCGGCCGGATCCAGCTGTTCGTCGAAAGTGCCGACGAACGCACCCTGAACATGGGCGACAACCTCGTCGTCGCCCCCTGGGGCCATCTGATCGTGTGCGAGGACAATTATTCGGCCACGATCCGCAATCACCTGAAGGGCGTCACCCCCGACGGTCGCCTCTACACGATCGCCAGGAACGCGTTCCGCGGCAATTCGGAGTTTGCCGGTGCCGTGTTCTCGCCCGACGGCGGGACGCTGTTCGTGAACCTCCAGTTTCCCGGCATCACCCTGGCCATCACAGGCCCGTGGGAGGCCGTGGTCGCCTGACGCGGACTGTCCGGTGCGCCGGCCGTCTTCCATCTGTTGCGTCCCGGGTCTAGGGCCGACCTTCAAACTCTACGGTGTGCCATGACCCGACCGATCGCCAGCGCCTGCCTTCTCTTCGGCCTTCTGGCTCCCGCCGTCGCCACGGCCCAGAGCGAGGCCGGGAACGGGCGTTCCCCCGCTCTCGTCGTGACCATCGTCATCGACCAGTTCAGCGCCAATCTGTTCAACCAGTACCGCAGCCGGTTCACGGGCGGACTGCGTACCCTGGCCGATCAGGGTCTGGTCTATGCCAATGGCTACCAGGCCCAGGGCATCACCAAGACCTGCCCCGGGCACGCGACCGTCCTCAGCGGAGCCTGGCCGACCACCGTGGGGATCCCGTCCAATGAATGGATCGACCCGGTCAGCGGCCTTCAGGTCTATTGCCTTGCCGCGCCGCAGAATACGCTGGCCGACGGCGGACCGGGCGAGAATGGCCGCGTCGGCCCCGACAACATCCGCATCACCATATTGCCCGACTGGCTGAAGTCCATCAGCCCGCAGAGCCGCGTCTATGCCGTATCGGGCAAGGATCGCGGGGCCATCAACCTGGCCGGTCACCATCCCGACGGAGCCTACTGGATCCAGGAAGGCTTCGGCCTGACCACCTATGTCGAGCCGGGGCAGACGGCCGGGGACCGGCTCGCGCCCGTCGCCGCCTTCAACGCCGCCTACCGTGCGCGTTACACCGCCGATCCGGTCGGAAGCTGGACCTATCAGCACGATTTCTGCCGCACGCTGGCGGGTGAAAGCAGCCTGTACGGCGAGGTGCTGCACGCCGACCTGCCGCCGGAACACTACACTCTGGAGGACTCGCCCGCTCTGGACGAGACGACGCTGGCGGCCGCGACCGACCTGCTGGAGCGCCAGCAACTGGGCCGGCGGGGCGCCACCGACATGCTGGGCGTCAGTCTGTCGGGCACCGACAAGATCGGTCACGCCTATGGCACCCAGGGGCCGGAGATGTGCGAACAGCTGCTGCGGATGGACGACGCCCTGGGGGCCTTCCTGGACAAGGTCGCCGACGTTCCGGGCGGGGCCATCATCGTCCTGACGGCGGATCACGGTGGCTCGGATTCCCCGGAACGCATGGCCGCGCGCGGCGCGCCCGCCGGCCGCAACGACCCGCAGATGATGGACCGCATCAACGCCGGCCTGCAGGCGGAATTCGGCCTGATGTATGCGCCGCTTCAGAACGGCTCGACCGGTCTGATCGTGGCCGGAGCCGATCACGTCCGGCTGCCGCAACCCTTGCGCGGACAGATCGTCGCCGCGTCCGTGGCCCTGCTGGCCCAGGAGCCGACCGTCGCCTATGCCGTCGCCATCGACGACCTGCTGGCCGATCCCCTGCCCGCCCGTGACGTCGAACCGGAGGCCCTGTCGGTGCGGCAGCGGCTGCGCCTCAGCGCCGTGGCCGACAAGGGCGCGGACATCATGATCGCCTACGGACCCTATCTGACCGGCCAGACCCGGGCCGGTGGTGCGGTCGCCAGCCATGGCTCGGTCTGGGACTATGACCGCCGCGTGCCGATCATCTTCTGGCGCCCGGGCGGTCCGGCACAGGAACGGTTCTGGCAGATCCGGACGGTCGACATCGCCCCCAGCCTGGCCAATCTGATGGGGCTGACGCCGGCCGACACGGTGGACGGGCTCTGCCTCGATCTCGGCGTCTATGGTGCCCCGGCCTGTCCGGCGGTCGAGCCGGTTCGGTAACAACGACTCACTTCCTGTTTCCCGGGGCTCGACCGTTCTGCCGCAGGCCGTCGTTTCGTGGCACAAGGCCTTCGGGAAACGATGCCGACCAATGCGTCGGTCCAGGTGGGACATATGATCAGAGCAAGACGCGCCCGTATCGTCGCGACACTGGGTCCGGCCAGCCGCGCCCCCGGCATGGTCAGGTCGCTGGCCGAGGCCGGCGTCGATGTTTTTCGCCTGAACTTCAGCCACGGCTCGCACGACGATCACGCCGCCGCGCTGAAGGCTGTGCGCGGGGCCGAGATCGCCCTGCAGCGACCGCTGGGCGTCCTGGCCGACCTGCAGGGCCCCAAGCTGCGCCTGGGCCGCTTTGCCAACGTCGAGATCGACGTGAAGCCCGGCCACAGGATGCGGTTCGACCTCGACCCGACGCCGGGCGATGCGACGCGCGTGGAGATGCCCCATCCGGAAATCTTCCGGGCCCTGCGCACCGGCATGCTGCTGCTGCTCGACGACGGCCGGGTCCGGCTGCGGGTCGGGGCGCGCACCGACGAATGGGCCGATGTGACCGTCGAGAGCGGATCGAAACTCAGCGACCGAAAGGGTGTCGCCGTGCCCGAGGCCGTCGTGCCCGTCTCGGCCCTGACGCCCAAGGACCGCGAGGACCTGGCCTTCGCCCTGCGGCTCGGCGTCGACTGGGTCGCGCTGAGCTTCGTCCAGAAACCGGAGGACATGGCCGAGCTGAAGGCGATCGTGAAGGGCCGCGCCGCTTGTCTGGCCAAGATCGAGAAACCCCAGGCCCTGGCCGACCTCGACGCCATCCTCGACTACTGCGACGGCGTCATGGTCGCGCGCGGCGACCTGGGCGTGGAGATGGATCCGGAAGAGGTGCCGGTCGCCCAGAAGCGGATCATCCGCGCCGCCCGCCAGCGCGGCGTGCCGGTGATCGTGGCGACCCAGATGCTGGAGTCCATGACGGCCTCGCCCGCACCTACCCGCGCCGAAGCCTCAGACGTCGCCAATGCCGTCTATGAGGGGGCGGACGCCCTGATGCTGTCAGCGGAAACGGCGTCGGGCGACTATCCGCTGGAGGCCGTCGGCATCATGAACCGGATCATGGAGCGGGTCGAAAGCGACCCCCTGTGGCCCAGTCTCATGGACGCCGAACACGCCGGCATGGACGATATCGACGCTGATGCCCTGGTCGCGGCGGCACGCAAGGCCGGCGAGGCCCAGTCCACCGCCTGCATCGTCATCTTCACGACCCTGGGCGGCACCGCGCGTCGCATGTCGCGCGAGCGGCCCCTCCAGCCGATGCTGGCCCTGACGCCCCGACCCGAGACCGCGCGTCGTCTGGCCCTCGTCTGGGGGCTGGAACCGCGTCTCGGCAAGGAGCCGACCTCGCTGGAAGACGTCACCGACGACGCGGTCAACTCGGCCATGCAATACGGCCTCGCCCAGCCGGGCCAGCGCGTCCTGATCCTCGCCGGCACCCCCTTCGGCGCCCCGGGGGCTGCGAATCTGCTGCGACTGGCGCATGCTCCGACGAAGAAGGCGAAACGGCAGTCCTGAACCCTCTCCCGGAGGGAGAGGGCTTGAGCGCACGATCACCCTGGTGATCGTTCTTGCGCGAAAGGGTGAGGGGACCGATGTCGACGATCAGCCACCGTAAACCCTCACCCGACCGCGCCAGAACGACGGCGACGATGCCGTGCGCGATCGCCCTCTCCTGCCGGGAGAGGGGCGTCTGTCCATGATCAAATACCTCGGCTCCAAGCGCGCCCTCCTCGACCCGATCACGGCGTCGATCCGGGGCCTGCTGCCGGACGGCGGTCAGGTCTGCGACCTGTTTTCCGGCACCGCACGCGTCGGCCACGCACTGAAGGGGCAGGGGTTCCAGGTCTGGTCCAACGACCACAACGCCTATGCCGCGACGCTCGCCACCGCCTATGTCCAGGCCGACCGCGACCGCTGGCACGACCGGGCCGCCGCCGTCCTCGCCGACCTGGCCGCGACCCCGCCAGCGCCCGGCTGGTTCACCAGGACCTTCTGCGAGGACGCCCGCTATTTCACGCCCGGGAACGGCGCCCGCATCGACGCCATGCGCGACCGGATCGAGGCCATGGGCCTGGAGCCGGAACTGAAGGCCATCGCCCTGGTCAGCCTGATGGAGGCCGCCGACCGGGTCGATTCCACGGCCGGCCTGCAGATGGCCTATATGAAGTCCTGGGCGGCGCGGGCGCTCAAACCGCTGGAGCTGCGCATGCCCGCGCTACAGCCCGCCGTCGCCGCCGGACCCTGCCGCGCGACGCAGGGCGACGCGCTGGACATCGCCCGGGCCTTCGACGGCGACCTCGTCTATCTGGACCCGCCGTACAACCAGCATTCCTACCTGGGGAACTACCATGTCTGGGAAAGCCTGGTGCTGTGGGACCGGCCTGAAACCTATGGCATCGCCAACAAGCGGATCGACGTGCGCACACGCAAGTCGGCCTTCAACTCCCGCCCAGGCATCGGCCCGGCCTTGCAGGCCGTGATCGAGGCGATCCGCGCGCCCCATCTGATCGTCTCCTTCAACGACGAAGGCTATCTGAGCCGCGAGCAGCTGGTCGCCATGCTGTCGGTGCGCGGGCCGGTGCAGGTGATCGAGATCCCCCGTCCGCGCTATGTCGGGGCCCGCATCGGCATCCATAACCCCAGGGGCGAGAAGGTCGGGGCCGTGGGGCGGCTGCGCAATGTCGAATATCTGTTCGTCGTCTCCGACGGCGCCTCCGCGCTCGCGGCTTGACCGGCCGAAGCCTGCGAGTCTCTATGGCGGTCCCTGACCCGTCGAGGCGCGAGCGTGACCACTCCCGAAGGCCCGAGCGAGGACGCGACGCCGGTGCGCGACGCCCTTCCCGGCGTCTTCCCGGGTCCGCTCCCCACCCCCGCCCCACCGCCGTCCGCCCGGACGGCGACGGAGGCCTGGCAGACCGCCGCCTGGCGCCCGCCCACCGCCACCCGCTTCGACGGTCGTCCCGCCAACGACTTCCTCGTCCGTGCCGAAGCCATCCTGCCGATGCGGCTGTATTCCGCCCGGCCCCAGCCGACGCCGGCCGCCCACGGTCCTGCGGGCTGGCTCACCTTTGCCGTCGGAGCCGTCGTCGCGGCCCTGCTGGGCGCCCTGGTCGGCGGCATCCTGTCGGTCTGAGGCCCTACGCCTCCAGCAGCGCCCGGATCGGGGCCCAGGTCCGGCGGTGGATCGGCGAAGGTCCCATCGCCTGCAGGGCCTGCGAATGCACCGGCGCATTATAGCCCTTGTGCCCGGCAAAGCCGTAGCCGGGGTACAGTCCGTCCATCTCGACCATCACCCGGTCCCGCGCGGTCTTGGCCAGGATGGAGGCCGCCGCGATCGACAGCGACAGCCCGTCGCCGCCCACCACCGTCTCCACGTCGCAGGGCAGCCGGAACCGGTAGTTCCCGTCGACCAGCGCCGCCACCGGCGTGACCTGTAGCGCCTCGATCGCCCGGCACATGGCCAGGCCCGTGGCGTGCAGGATGTTCAGGGCGTCGATCTCCTCGACCGAGGCGAAGCCGACGCCCCAGGCCACGGCCCGGGCCTTGATCTCGACCTCCAGCGCCTCGCGCCGCGCGGCCGTCAGGGCCTTGGAGTCGTCGATGCCGGCGGGCAGGTCGTCGGCGTTCAGGATCACCGCCGCCGCCGAGACCGGCCCCGCCCAAGGCCCGCGCCCGGCCTCGTCCACCCCGCAGACCGGCCCGCCGACGCGGGCCGCCAGCAGGGTCTCCAGCGCAAGGGTCGGGAATGACTTCGCCATCCCCCTCACCGTGCACCCCGGCGAAGGCCGGGGTCCAGATGGCAAACACGGTCTGCCGATCTGAGGACCCGGTGCCTGATCCCTGCCGCCCGCGACCGTGATCTGGACCCCGGCCTTCGCCGGGGTGCACGGAGGAGAAGAAGACGCAGAGCGGTCACGACCCGGCCATCGCCCGAACTTCCTCGCACCGGAAGCATCCGGCGACGTGGTCGTTCACCATGCCGGTGGCCTGCATGAAGGCATAGACGATCACGGGGCCACAGAACTTGAAGCCCCTGGCTTTCAAGGCCTTTGACATCGCCACGGACTGGTCCGTCTGGGTCGGGACCCCGGCCATGGTCGACGGCGTGGTCTGCACCGGCCGCCCGTCCACGAACGACCACAGCCAGTCTGCGAAGTCCTCGCCCCGGTCCCGCATCTCGACGAAGACCCTCGCCCCCCGGATCGTCGCATCGATCTTGGCTCCGGACCGCACGATGCCGGCGTCGGCCATCAGCCGCGCCCGGTCGTTCTCGCCATAGGCCGCGACCCGGTCGGGATCGAACCCGTCGAACGCCGCCCGGAACGCCTCGCGCTTCTTCAGAATGGTGATCCAGCTCAGGCCCGCCTGGAACCCGTCCAGCACCAGCTTCTCCCACAGCGCCCGCGCGTCATACTCGGGCACGCCCCATTCGGTGTCGTGATAGGCCACGTAAAGCGGGTCGGTCCCGCACCAGGCGCAGCGTGATTGTGAGTCGAGCATGCGCTCAGGATAGCGATACGCGAAGCCGATGTCCGCTCTCGACCCAAAGCGGACATGGTCGAGATCGTGTAGCATTCCGGAATGAAGCGCTTTCCCATTTTGGTCAGGGCAGGGGTTCGAGATGGCCTGACATTGACTGGCTGTCTCGCGCTTGTGACCCTCGGCGGCCTCTACACAATCGCAGGTCTGTTAGGTTACGGCACTGGATGGAAAGCTTGGGCAATGCCGGTGACCGGTATCCTCATGATCCTTGTTGCCGTTCGAATGGCTCATGTGAGGTTGGCCAGGGAGTACCGCATCAAGCGTGCTGGGCACACCCGCCGCGCTTGGGCACGCCCATCTAAGCGACCAATTTCTGACCTGAGTGGATGTCGTTTTTGAGCGGCAAGCGAGTGACTGCTCTCGACCCGTTGCGGACATATCGCGGCATGGTATCAGTGACGCCGAACTGAGAACGACGATGCTAATCACGCTCGCAAAACGATACCATCGATGGCTTTGCGAGGCCGGTGCCAAGACCGATGTAAGACGGCTGACAACTACACCTCCGACCGCTGGCCTTCCTTGGGCGATCGCCCTTGGTGTCGTTTTGGCAATTTCTTGGCTGATTGAGAAGTGGTCAGGGCAATCGTTGTGGTTTGGGCCACCTTACATTCGGTGGGCCTTAGTTGCGGCTAATCTAATCCCGTTTTCAGGGTGGATGTATGCCACATTCACCGTGTTTGTATTTAGCTGGCGGGCGGAAATGCGGAAGCCCGATAGATCAACCTGAGATGCCCGGCGACCCTCGTCGCACTGAAGTTGATTTAGCCAGTATCCGACGTCCGCTTCCCACCCATAGCGGTCCGTCAATAGGTCTGCTTCTGTCGTCCGCAGCAGGACGACAAGGTCGCTGTTTCTCGCACCTTGGCGCAACAGAGCACCTTTAGTCTGGCGCCATCCACCCCGGCCACTGCACCGCGACCGCCCGCCCGTTGACCGTCAGCGCGCCCTCCAGCCGGTCCAGCCGCACCAGCGCCATGGCCCTGCCGTCCTGGCCGGTCAGGAGCTCGCCCGCGCGCAGTTCACCGTTCAGCACCTCGGCACCCGGCACCGGCGGCGGCCCGTCGAAGGTCAGGGCCAGCATCCGCTTTTTGATCTCGCCCCGCCGCTTCATGCGCGAGGTGGTTTCCTGGCCGACGAAACAGCCCTTGCCGAAGTCGATGCCGTTCAGCAGGTCGAAATTGGCCTCGATCGGATAGGTGCGGTCCGACCCCGCATCCGCGGCCGGATCGGGTACGCCGGCCGACAGGCGATGCGCGTCATAATCGGCCTCCGATGCATCGGTCGGGTGATCCCCGATCGTCCGGCCGCCCATCGCCACCGTGCGGGGATCTGCGACGAAGCCCGCCGCCACGCCCGGCCAACTGGCGACCACCGGCCGATCGTCGGCCGCGATCTCGACCTGGGCCCTGAGCTTGTACATCGATAGCCGCTGGATCAGCGTGTCGCGCCGGTCCGCAGCGACGTCCAGCACCACGCCGCCCGCCTCGCCCCACAGGAACAGGTCGAACAGCAGCCGCCCCGGCGGCGACAGCATGGCCCCGAACCGGACCTCGCCGTCTGTCAGGGTTTCGACATCCTGGGTCAGCAGATTGTGCAGGAACGGTTTCGCGTCTGCTCCGCTTACCCGGATCAGGGCGCGGCTGTTCAGTCGGGCGATGCGATCGGTCATGGCATGAGAGATAGGGCCAGTCGCGCCGTCGCCCCACCCCCGCCGCAAGAGAATCCGTATACGGTCCACCCATGAGTGCGCGTTTCCCTATTCTCTACATCGCCGAGGCCGACGCCCAGACCGCCGTCCTGTCATCGGGCGTCCTCGCCTGGCTGGTCGACAGCCTGCCGGACGCGGATTTCACGATCGTCGGGTCTGCGGCCTCTGCCCCCCTTTTCGCCGACACGCCGCGCCTGAAACGTCTGATCGTGCTGGACCGGACGACCCGCTGGGACTGGCTGGGTCTGTGGAACCAGGTCCGCGACACGCGCTGGGGCCTGATCGTCGACATGCGGGGCACGAAGTTTTCCGAACGCCTGCGTCGTCTGAAACGCGCCGTGCGTGGCCCCGATCATCCCGGCCTGCATGCCGTGGAGGCCGCCGCCCGGGTGCTGCAGCTCGACCAGGTGCCCGCCCCCCGGCTGTTCTTCAGCGAGGACACCCGCGCCGCCGCCGATGCCCTGATCGGCCCCGATCCGGCCCCGATCCTGGCGGTCGGACCGGGCACCGACTGGATCGGCACCCGCTGGCCCGCCGAACGCTATGCCAAGGTCGCCGGACCGCTTCTGGCCGAGGACGGCCCCCTCGCCGGTGGCCGGCTGATGATCGTGGGCGAGGAGGCCGATCGCGACCTGGCCCACACCATCCGCCTGGCGGTGCCCCGGACCCGGGTGATCGAACTCCAGGGCAAATTGACCTGGCTCCAGACCGCCGCCGCCCTGTCGCGCGCCAGCCTCTATGTCGGGGCGGACTCCCTCTGGACCCAGCTGGCGGTCGCGGCCGGCGTGCCCTCGGTGGGCGTCTTCGGCCCGTCCGACGATGCCCGTGTCGGGCCGTGGAACGGGGTCTCCCTGCGCGGCGAACGTTCGCTGGAGGAGTTCAGGGCCATCGACCCCCGCCTCAACCAGCACATCCACCACATGCTGGGCCTGCCCGCCGACCGCGTGTTGCGGGCGGCGCGGGGCCTGCTGGCAAGGGATGCGGCGGCGGGCTGAGGCAATCGACCGAACGGGCTCCCGGACCGGCCCCGACTTCCAATTCCAGCCCCGCTGCCCAAGCTGCACGGTCTGCACTATGTGCACTTAGTTTTTTTCGTTCGATCGAAATCAGACTATTCAGATCCCGCCTTTCCAGACCCGGACCCTTCGATGACCCAGACCTATGACCTGATCGTCCGTGGCGGCGAGGTGGTGAATCACGCCGGACGCGGCCCTGCCGACGTGGGCGTGCGCGACGGTCGCATCGCCTTCGTCGGCGACCTGTCGCAGGCCTCGGCGGGCCAGGTGATCGACGCCTCGGGTCTGACGGTCCTGCCGGGCGTCATCGACACCCAGGTCCATTTTCGCGAACCCGGCCTGGAATGGAAGGAAGACCTGGAGACCGGCTCCCGCGCCGCGGCCCTCGGCGGCGTCGTCGCCGTCTTCGAGATGCCGAACACCGAACCCAACACGACGGACCCCGCCACGCTTGAGGACAAGCTGGCCCGCGCGCGGGACCGGATGTGGACCGACCACGCCTTCTATATCGGCGGCACCCACGCCAACGCCGTGCATCTGGGCGAACTGGAACGGTTGCCCGGCTGCTGCGGCATCAAGGTCTTTATGGGCGCCTCGACCGGCGATTTGCTGATCGCCGACGATGACGGGGTGCGAAAGGTGCTGAACGCCGTGTCGCGCCGCGCCACCTTCCATTCCGAGGACGAATACCGGCTGGCCGAGCGCCGACCCCTGGCGCGCCCCGGCGACTGGACCAGCCACACCGATGTGCGCGACGCCGAAAGCGCGATCATGAGCACCCGCCGCCTCGTCCGGCTGGCGAAGGAGACGGGCAAGCGCATCCATGTCCTGCACGTCTCGACGGCCGAGGAAATCGAATTCCTGGCGCATCACAAGGACGTCGCCACCGTTGAGACCACGCCCCAGCACCTGACGCTGGACGGCGACGAGGCCTATGAGCGGCTGAAGGGCTATGCCCAGATGAACCCGCCGATCCGCAACGCCCCCCACATCGCCGGCCTGTGGCGCGGGATCGATCAGGGCGTGGTGGACGTGCTCGGCTCCGACCATGCCCCGCATACGAAAGAGGAAAAGGCCCGGCCCTATCCGGCCTCGCCGTCCGGCATGCCGGGCGTCCAGACCCTGGTGCCGGTCATGCTGACCCATGTCGCCAACGGGAAGATGACGCTGGAGCGGTTCGTCGACCTGACCTCGGCCGGGGCCCAGCGGGTGTTCCAGACCGCGAACAAGGGCCGCCTGGCCGAAGGCTATGACGCCGACCTGACCCTGGTCGATCTCAAGGCGAAACGGATCATCCGGCATGAGGACATGGCCAGCCGCTGCGGCTGGACCCCCTTCGACGGCTTCGAGGCGACCGGCTGGCCCATGGCCACCATCGTGCGCGGACGGGTCGTCATGTCCGACGGCGAACTGATCGGCACGGCCCACGGCCGCCCGGTCAATTTCCAGGAAGCCCTGACCGCGTGACCGGCCCGGCCGGAGCGCGCCCCCGGCTGGGCCTGATCGGCTATGGCGCCTTCGGCCGCCTGACCGCCCGGCACCTGTCGCCCTGGTTCGAGGTCCTGGCCCATGACCCGGCGGCCACGGAGGAGGCGGGCGACCGGGCTCGCCTGACCGACCTGGCCACGGCCGCCGCCTGTCCGGTGGTGATCCTCGCCGTCCCGGTCGAGGCCTTGGCAGAGACCCTGTCGGCCATCGGGCCCGACCTGCAGGACGGCGCGCTGGTCGTCGATGTGGGCTCGGTCAAGGTCGGCCCGGCCCGCCTGATGGCCGAGCACCTGCCCGCCCGCGTCCAGGCCGTGGGGACCCACCCCCTGTTCGGGCCGCAGAGCGCGCGGGACGGCATCGCGGGGCTTCGCATCGCCGTCTGCCCGGTGCGCGGCGACCGCATCGCCCGCCGCGTCGCCGCCTTCTGCCGCCAGGCCCTGAAGCTGAAGGTTTTCATCGTCTCGCCCGAGGATCACGACCGCGAGGCGGCCGTCGTCCAGGGCCTGACGCATCTGATCTCGCGCGTCCTGCTGTCGATGGAGCCCCTGCCGACGCGGATGACCACCACCAGCTTCGAGCGGATCATGCAGGCCGTCGAAATGGTCCGCTACGATTCGCCCGCCGTGTTTCGTGCGATCGAACGCGAGAACCCCTATGCGGCCGGGGTTCGTAACCGCTTCTTCGATCTTGCGGCGCGGGCCCGGGCCGACCTCGACGACGGAACCACGCCTCAGGCCAGCTCCGGCCCACCCGTGGGATCGCGCGGATCCAGCGGCAGCCCCGCCTCCTGACGGGCTTTCAGCACCCGCAGCCAGCCGTGCATGGCCTCGCAGTCCAGCCCGTGCATCATCAGCCGGAACCCGGCCTGCAGCGTCGACAGCGTCACCAGAGGATGCCCGTTCTTGACGAAATGCATGTGGTAGTCGGTGCCCAGGATCCGCCCGATATAGATACCGACGATCTCGTCCAGCTGCAGCGAATGGCTGGCCCGCATGAAGTCGGCGCGGGGCAGCATCAGGGCATATAGGGGCGTGTAGAACTCCACTGCCGTCTGGATGTCGATCCGGTTCAGCGGTCCGGTCGGGAAGGTTTCGAACGCCGGCTCGATGTCTGACAACATGGAGAAGTCGACCCGCTCGGGCGGGGTGATCTCCTTGCCCGCGGCCCGCAGCGCCATGTTCAGCTCGATGATGAAGTTGAAGATGTTCAGGTCGTGCTGGAGGAAGACATTGTCCTCCAGATCCTTCAGCGTCAGAGGCTTTAGCGGCACCGTCTTCACCAGCGCCGGATCGACCCCGGAATTGGCCTTCAGGAAGGCCAGCAGCTCGGTCCCGACATGGAAGTGGCGCAGGATCAGGGTGTTGCACTCCGGCGATCCGAAGATCCGCAGCCCCCAGTGGATGGACCTGTGCAGCAGGCCGTTCAGATTGGGATAGCGCGGCGAGATGGCCCGCAGAACCTTCACGACGCAAAAGAACAGGAAGACCACCGGGCGACTGACCGGGAACAGCCATCGCCGCGACCACGACCGCGCCCCCAGCAGCAGCGCCCGCTTGGCCTGCGGATCGATCGGCAGGGAGTGATCGAGATACAGTGCCAGCCACGGGTCGGGATCGTTCGCGTCATAGCGGCGCGCGTCGAACGGATCGGCCTTCCAGCCGGCCGCGTCTCCGCCGTCAGACAGGCTCACGCGGCAATCTCCTCGATCTGCAGGGCATACAGGCGGGCGGTGACCCGGGCCGTCATGACGATCCGCTCGGCCACGGCGGCGTCAGGCAGGACCATCCGCAGCATCTCCTCGAACTCGCGCATATGCTCCGCGTCATTCTCGCCGTGGTACAGCAGGAACCGCACCGCCTCGTCCGGCAGCGCCAGCCGCTCCTTGACCAGTCGGCCCCAGGGCGCGGCCTTGATCGAGCCCAGCCCTTCGATGATGAACATGGCTCCCAGCAGGCCGAACGGATCGGGCCTGGACGCCTCGTGGAACATCCAGGCCGAGATGGCCTCGGAACCCACGTTCTTGGGGGCCGAGCGGATCACCTCGACCTCACCTCCGGAACAGACGAAGTCGGCCTCCAGCAGGCGAAAGTCGCGATGCTCGGTCACCGCATGGCGCATCAGGGTCGAGCGCAGCTCCAGATGCGTTTCGCCGATGTTCGACGCTGCACGGCTCATCCACAATGCGCCGTCCTTCACCTGCTGGCGCAGATTGATCAGGAACAGCTGATAGTCGGCCAGCTCGAACCGGCCGCGCGTCAGCTTCCTGATCAGCGGCGTCGCCTCCAGCCGCTGTTCGAAGTCGGCAAAGACCACAGCCAGCTTGCGCAGGGTGTCCGCGACCTGGTCGTCCACGCGTGTTCCGTCCGCCATCACACCACCTCGCACATCATGAACCCGACCATGGCCCGCCCGCTCTCCGGCACGATCAACAGGACCTTCTCGCCGGTCCTTGCCCGTCCCGACCTCATGAACTCATCCAGCATGACCCAGATCGAGGCCGCGCCGATGTTGCCGACGCTCGGCAGGTTCGAAAACCACTTTTCCTCCGGTATCATGGCGGCGGTGCTCTTCAGCACCGACACGATCTCGTCCCGCAGCGACCGCGCCGAGTAGTGGCACAGCAGGTGATCCACGGCGTCCGGGACGATCCGGCCGGAATCGACCTTTTCCAGCCAGACCCCGATCCAGGCCCGGATGACGATCTTCAGCAGCTCGAAATCCTGCACGAGGGCCACCGACCCCGCCGCATGCGCCGCGACCGGCCCGGCGTGGCTCCAGGCGCTCGTCATGTCCGCCCGGTCCGCAAAGGTCGAGCCGGCCCACATACAGGGGTCGAATCGTCCGGCCAGCGAGGTAAGGTCGATCCACTCGACCTTCAGCGACAGGCCGTCCGGTCGGGGCCTCGGCTCCATGACCACCGCCCCCGCGCCGTCCGACAGGGTGAACCGCAGGAAGTCCGCCTCGACCCGCGCCCGACCCTTGGCATCGACCAGCGACGTGCCCTCATAGAATTCCGGCCGGAACCAGCGAGAGCTGAATTCCCCCGCCGCCGAGGCCGCGACCTCGGCCTCTCCGGCCAGGACCTGCAGCCATGCCCCCTTGGCCGCCATCAGGGCGGAGGCGCAGACGGACTGGTAGCTGGCGATCTCGATCGGTCCGGCACCGAGTTCCGCATGCACCGCGCTGGCGTGGCCGGGGACGATATAGTCGCCCTGGGTGGTGGCCGTGGCGAGGTGACCCAGCTGGCCGATCGACAGGCCCGCGTTCTCCAGCGCGGCCTTCGTCGCCGCCGCCGTCATCGAGGCGTTGGAGTGCAGCGGCCGGCCGTCGGGCGTCAGGGCATAGTGGCGCGTCTCGACCCCGTTCCACCGCAGCGCCCGGCGACCCACGGCCGAGCTGCGCCCGCCGATGCGGCCGATGAAATCCTCCATCGTGTCCACACCAACGGGATCACCGGGCAGGAAAACCCCGGTTCCGGTGATAAAGACGTCGCGGAGCAGGCCTGAAGACATGGCCTGTCACTGCGGCAGATGACCGATCCCCGCAAGGCTGCCAAATCTGACGGCTCGAGTCAGCCTTGCTGCGACACAACCGCGCCCACTTCGACCGGACGCCAGCCCTGACGACGACGCGACATCCAGGTCTTGATCGCACGCTGGACCGGCTGGTCGATCGCCGAGTGGAAGGCGAAGGCGAAGACGAAGGCCGCCAGCACACCGCCACCCCACAGGCTCCACTGGACCGGCACCGACAGGGCGTATCTGGCAATCAGGAGATTGGCCACGCCGAACCAGGCGATGCGCACCACGTCGTTGGTGATGAACATCGAGAAGGACACCACGCTGGCCCGCTCGATCAGCTTCGAGGGCTTCAGCACCGGGATCGCCCCTGCTGCCAGGATGATCAGCGAGATGAAGGTGAGGCTGATGAGCGCGTTCTTGTCGAAAGCCTGAACGACAGCCAGCCCGACCGCGGCCGAGATGCCAACGATCCGGGCGAGGCGCGGCGCGATCCAGACCCGGTCAGTAAAGACGGCCAGTCCCATGCCCAGGATGAACAGCGGCAGGGCGCGGAAGAAGCCGAACTTCATCGGCATCTGATAGACCGGGAAACCAAGCCAGGCCTGCGTCGCGGCATTGGCGATCAGGTAAAGTCCCACCACCGCCAGCAGCGCCGACCAGGGCCCCAGCCGCTTCAGGCCGATCAGGATGTAGGGAAACAGGACATAGCAGCCGAGCAAGGCCGAGACCGACCAGCTGGGCGCGTTCCAGCCCAGTCCACCATGAATCCCGAACGCCTGAGTCAGCGTCAGTTGCGCGGGCAGCTGGTCCCAGGCGAACCACTCGGGATTGCGCGGCGCGACGCCGGCGACCGCGCTGAGGAGCACCAGCGCGACCAGCGACAGCCCCATGATCAGATGGGCCGGATAGACCCGCAGAAGGCGTTTGAGGAAGAAGTCGGCTGGCGACATCGCGCCCCGCCCGACGGCCGGGCCATAGACCCGCATCAGCACATAGCCGCTGTCGATCAGAAAGAAGTTGGTCAGCAGGAATCCGCCCCGCTCGAACACCGGATGCAGACCCTCTGCCAGGGGCACAGGTCCCGCCGCCTGGAAGTGATGCAGGATAATCATCGACGCCACGATGAAGCGCAGGGCGTCGAGCCACCCCCCCCTTGAAATGGCGGGTGTCTCGTTTCGGGTCGAAATCGCGCTCCAGACCATCGGACGCCTCTCCTTTGCGGGGAATTCCGCAAGGAGCGGGCCAGCGGGTCCCGTCGCTAACGCCGTATTAACCACGCTCCCGGCATTTTCTGCCCGGTAGGCTTTGGGGTCATGACGATGAGCGGCGCAGAAGTTCTGGATGTGGGCCGCGATGCCATCTGGCTGACGGTGCAGCTGTGCGCGCCGGTCCTGATCGTGGGCTTGATCGTCGGCGTCGGCATCGGCCTGTTTCAGGCCCTGACCCAGATCCAGGAACAGACCCTGGTCTATGCGCCCAAGATCATCGCCATCTTCGTGTCCCTGCTGATGTTCCTGCCTCTGATGGGCGGGTTGCTCGGGGCCTTCATGCGCACGATCGCGGCGCGCATCGCCGGGATGTAGGACCCGCGTGGACCCCTATGCCACCGCCGATCAGGTCTGGGCCGGCGGGCTGATCTTCGCCCGCATCGGGGCGATCCTGCTCAGCCTGCCGGGCATCGGCGAAAGCTATGTGCCGCCACGCATCCGTCTGTCGCTGGCGCTTGTGGTGTCGCTGGCCCTGTGGCCGGTGGTCGGCAACGCGCTCCCGGCCCTGCCCGAGACGCTCGGCGGCATGGTCGGCTGGATCATTCGCGAGGTCGTCACCGGCCTGATGATCGGCACCATCCTGCGGGCGTTCACCGGCGCCTTGGCCACCGCGGGCGAGATTGTCTCCCTGCAAACGACGCTCAGCTTCGCCCAGACCGCTAACCCGCTACAGGCCGCGCCGGGAGCGACCATTTCCGCCTTCCTGATGATCCTGGGCACGGTCCTGGTCTTCGCCACCAACACCCACCACCTGTTCATCGCCGGGCTGGTCGGGTCCTATGAGCTGATCGCGCCCGCCCGCCCGCTGGTCATGGGCGACTTCACGGAACTGGCCATTCGCACCATCGGCGACAGTTTCATGCTGGGGATACAACTGGCCGCGCCCGTCATCGTCTTTGCCCTGATCTTCAACCTGGCATCCGGGCTGGTCGCGCGGGTGATGCCGCAGTTCCAGGTCTTCTTCGCTGCCGCCCCGCTCAGCGTGATCCTGGGGCTGTCGATCTTCGCCCTGTCGCTGGGGATCATGGGCACGGTCTTCATCGACCGCTACCGCGCCCTGGCCAATCTGTTCGTCTCGGGAGGCGGCGTTGGCTGACGACGCCGATCCAGAGTCCAAAACAGAAGAGGCGTCACCTCAGAAACTCGAGGAAGCGCGAAAAAAGGGCGACGTCGCGAAATCCGCCGACGTCGCCCCGGCCCTCAGCCTGCTGGGCGTGACCGCCGTCATCGTCATGGGTGGCGGCTACTTCGCGACCAATATGGCGCAAGGCTTCCTGCCCTTCATTGCCGCGCCCCACTCCATGCTGGGCGGGCTGGAGGCGGGCGGCGGCGTCGAGATCGGTGCCCGTGTCCTGTGGGTGGTCGCGCCCTTCATGGGGGCCGTGATGCTGGCGGCGATCCTGGGTGGGGTCGGCGGCAACGTCGCCCAGTCGGGCCTGGTCATGTCGGCAGAAAAGATGAAGCCGAAATGGGACAAGGTCAGCCCCATGGCCGGGTTCAAGCGCATCTTCGGCCCCGACGGCCTGATGCAGTTCGCCCAGACGCTGTTGAAGCTGATCGCCGTCGGCGTGATCTGCTGGATGGTGTTGAAGCCCCACGCCCGCCAGTTCGAGACCATGGCGGCCATGTCTCCCCTGACCATCCTGCCCATGGCGCGCGACATGATGATCGCGCTGATGAGCGCGGCCCTGGCCTTCCTCGGCCTGACCGCCGGGGGCGATTTCGTCTGGCAGAAAATGCGCTTCGCCAAGCGGATGCGGATGTCCAAGGAAGAGCTGAAGGAGGAGTTCAAACAGTCCGAGGGCGACCCGCACATCAAGGCCAAGCTGAAGCAGATCCGCATGCAGCGAAGCCGCCAGCGGATGATGCAGAACGTGCCCAAGGCCACGGTGATCGTGACCAACCCGACCCACTATTCCGTCGCCCTGCGCTACGAGGCCGGCGATGCCGCCCCCGTCTGCGTGGCCAAGGGTGTGGACGCAGTCGCCCTGCGCATTCGCGAGATCGCGCGCGAGCACGACGTGCCGATCGTGGAGAACGTACCGCTGGCCCGCGCCCTCTACGCTGCCGTGGACATCGACGAGACGATCCCGCGCGAGCATTTCGAAGCTGCGGCCAAGGTCATCGGCTTCGTGATGAAGAAGCGCCAGCCCGGGATGCGCCGGGCGGCGGGCTGACGCTCCCGATTGCCGGTCAGATCCGCAGGCCTTCGGCGATCAGGGCGGCGGGGGCGCGCTCGCTGAACTTGAAGAACCCTTTTGTCGCCAGCGGCCAGAGCCGGTCGTCCCAGGGCCGGCGGAGCCGCGTCAGAGCGATGCCCTGTCCCGTCAGGGCTGTCTCGAGCTCAACGAGGGCATCCGCGACCGGACCCACGGGTGCTTCCAGAACGACCACCTGATCGGTCTCCGTGTCCCGGGCCATCTTCAACACGGCATCGCCTACCTGTGACAGGGCGACGACACAGGGGCGGTCGAAGTAGGCTGCGCAGCGGGTCGCTGTGTCCTCCATCGCAGCGGCCGCGAACCGTCCTTTCGCCTCGGCCCAGGATGACTGTGGATCGCCACAGGCCGCGATCACCACGGCCTCGGGTCGCCACCCGGCCGGCAGGGCGCTCTCGGGACTGAGGTCCTCTCCCGTCACCAGCAGCAGACTTCGGCCCGGCGGCGGCGAAGGTGTCAATGGTGCGAGCGGCCGTGTCACCGGCAGCGGGGCCTCGTTCAGCGGCAGGGCGCGGGTCGCCAGACCCTGCGGGCGGAACCGGCCATCGGTGAACCGCTCGATATTCTCCGGCGTCGCCAGATAGGTCTTGCCCACGGTCTGCAGGCCGGCCACCCATCGCCACGACAGGGTGTTCGAGGCCGGATCCCCGTCCAGCAGATGTCGCAGGAAAAAGTCTGCTCCCAGGGCCCAGGGCAGGCCCAGGGTGAAGATCCACATCGAGGCGAACCACATGCGCGCGTGATTGTGCAGATAGCCGGTCCGAACGAGCTCTCGCGCCCAGTCGTCAAACCCCTCTATGCCTGTCGCCCCCGCCTCGGCCCCGGCGACCGCACGGCTCAGGTCTGACGAAAGCGGGGCATCCCGTTCGATCAGGAAACGGGTCCAGACCTCCCGGTTCATCTGCAGCCAGCCCTTCCAGTAGGTCCGCCACAGCACCTCCTGGATAAACCGCCGGGCCGAGCGCGGATCGTGGTGCTCCAGCACGCTGGCGATGACCTCGTGTTCGGTCACCAGCCGGTGCCGCAGCCAGGGCGACAGGCCCGATACCGCTTGCCGTCCCTCCGGCCCGGCATCGGTGTTGCGCCCCATGCCATAGGCCTCTCCGGCATGCGGCATGAAGTCGGCCAGTCGCCGAAGGCCGGCGGCGCGCGTGGGAGGAAAGCGATCAAGTGGGTCGGACATGACCCGAGCCATAGCGCAGGCCCGGCGCCTGCGGACTGTGGCCGATGGCGCGGCGGGCGATTTCGCCAGGCCGATGGATCGCGCGTATGCTTATGCCCTGCGATTCGCGGGAGCGACCCCATGACGACAACCGGACCGACCCGTTCCAGCCCGCCGGTCGACATTGCCTTGGTCCTGATGGTGGTGGGATTCACGGTCGCCGTCGCGGCCCTGGCCTGGCCGATGTTTCGCACCGGGCCGATCGCCACGCCGTACATATTGCTCATGATTGCCGTCGCGGGCGTCGCCCTGCTGGGCCTTTTCGCCTTCGGACGGACCGAGACCCGCAAGCCGGCGCGACCCGACGGTGACGTCGCGGTCGAGATGCTGGATGCGATGGCGGAGCCGGCAGCCCTGGTCACGGCCACCGGCCAGATTCTGGCCTTCAACGGGGCCTGGGTGTCGCAGAACGGCGCGACGGTGGCCCTGCCGAAAGCCCAGTCGGCCCAGGCCCTCTACATGGCCTTTGCCCAGGCGCGCTCGGGCCATCAGGGGCGCGCTATCGTCACCATCGGCGCGCGCGAGATTGAGGTCCTGATCGGCCAGGCCGGGGAGGGTCGGTTTCTGGTTCGTGAGGCCCCCGAAGCGACGCTGACGACGCCGCCGCCGACGGTGGCGGGCAATGCCTATGTGGCCCAGGCGGGGGAGGGGCGGGCCATGGCGGCCGGAGCTCCGTTCGGATCGGCGATCATCGGCGGCGACGACCTGTTCGTCGGCCATACCGAGGATGCGAACCCCGCCCTGGCCGTTCTGACCGGCCCGGCCGCGGCGCGCGATGCCGCCTTCGGCCATCTGTTCGATCCGACCGGGGTTGCGGAAGCGCGCGAACGGATGGCGGCGGGATCGACCGGCCCGATCGAGCTGGTGGCGCGCGCCCACCCCGACCGGATGCTGCACCTGTATGTCGCGCCCGAAGGCGACAAGCGCCGCGTCTGGCTGTTCGATGTCTCGGCCCAGAAGTCGATGGAGCTGCAGCTCTCGCAGGCCCAGAAGATGCAGGCCGTGGGCCAGCTGGCCGGCGGCGTGGCCCACGACTTCAACAATTTGCTGACCGCGATCCAGCTGCAGCTTTCCGAGTTGCTGGAACGGCACCCGGTCGGCGATCCGTCCTACGACGGCCTGAACCAGATCCGTCAGACCGGCATCCGAGCCGCCGACCTGGTGAGGAAGCTGCTGGCCTTCTCGCGCAAATCGACGGTGCGGCGCGAACGGCTGGATCTGGGCGAGCTGGTCGGAGAGTTCGCGGTCCTGCTGCGCCGCCTGCTGCGCGAGGATGTGCGGCTGGAGACCGACTATGGCCGCGATCTGCCGATCGTCCTGGCCGACAAGTCCCAGCTGGAGACCGCGGTGATGAACCTGGCCGTCAATGCCCGCGACGCCATGCGCGGCGTGGTCGAGCCCGGGGCCGGGGTGGTCACCATCCGCACCCTGCGCCTGTCGCAGGAGCAGGCGCGGACCCTGGGCTGGCGCGAGGCTCCGGCGGGCCACAGCGCCCTGATCGAGGTGTCCGACACCGGTCCCGGCGTGCCGCCCGAGCTGCTGGACAAGATCTTCGAGCCCTTCTTCACCACCAAGGCGGTCAATGAGGGCACCGGCATGGGCCTGGCGACCGTCTACGGCATCGTCCAGCAGGCCGGCGGCCATATCGGCGTCACGAACCTCGACGGGGCCGGGGCAGCCTTCCGAATCTTCCTGCCGGCCGCGACTGAACAGGAGCTGACCGAGGTCGCCCCCCTCGAAATCAAGATGAAGGCCGCGCCGCGCGACCTGTCCGGCAACGGCCGCATCCTGTTCGTCGAGGACGAGGCGGCCGTGCGCGGCATCGCCGCCAAGCTGTTGCGTCAACGTGGCTATGAGGTCATCGAGGCCGCCGACGGCGAGGAGGCCCTGATCCTGGCCGAGGAATGGGCCGGCCAGATCGACATGCTGATCAGCGACGTCATCATGCCGGGCCTGGACGGGCCGTCCCTGCTCAAGAAGGCGCGCCAATACCTGGGCGACGCGCCGGTGATGTTCATCTCGGGCTATGCCGAAAGCGACTTCTCGGACCTGCTGCAGGACGAGGTCGGGGTGTCCTTCCTGCCCAAGCCGCTGGACATCAAGACCCTGGCGGAACGGGTCAAGCAGGAGCTGAGGGGCTAGCCAAGGAAAAGGCCCGGCGTTTCCGCCGGGCCTGGTCTTGTCCGCATGGCCTGGAGGATCAGGCCGCTTCGGCTTCCGCGTCCTCGTCGACCACTTCGGCGACGGGGGCATTGGCCTTCTTGGCGCTCAGCGACTTGGACAGCAGCTGGACGGCGGCGTCCTTGTCGATGCGGTTGGCGGCGGCGACCTCGCGGGCCATCCGGTCCAGCGCCGATTCATAGAGCTGACGCTCCGAATACGACTGTTCCGGCTGCGAATCGGCCCGGTGAAGGTCGCGAACGACCTCGGCGATGCAGACCAGGTCGCCGGAGTTGATCTTGGCTTCGTATTCCTGCGCGCGGCGGCTCCACATCGTGCGCTTGATGCGGGCGCGGCCCTTCAGCGTCGTCAGGGCCTTGGTCACCACGTCTTCCGACGCCAGCGACCGCAGGCCGGCCGTCTTGGCCTTCCGGGTCGGGACACGCAGGGTCATCTTCTCGTGGTCGAAGGTCACGACATAGACCTCCAGCGACATGCCGGCGACTTCCTGGACCTCGACGGCCGCGACCTTGCCGACGCCGTGCGCCGGATAGACGACCGCGTCGCCAACCTTGAATTCCAGAACGCTCTTGGTGGTCATGTCATTCCTTTCCCGGACGCAGGGGTTGGCGAGACGAACACGCGACGGCGGAAACGGCTTCACCGACCGGCGATGGGGGTCGCCAGTGGGAAAGAGCGTCATTCGTCAGTCGTGGAAACGGATCACCGAACCTCTGGCCGACCCCGCCGTCATGGACGGGGTTCTGTCGCAAACGCGGGCGGCGCGTGAAAAACGCGATCCGCCCGACCCAATGCGAAGGAACATATCACAAAACGAGGCAATTTCAAAACGTCACGCGCGAGATGCTCCGGGCACCGCACATCATGACCGCATTGCGTCCGACGCGCTCAGGAGCCCTTGCCGGGCTCGGCGCTAAAGTATTTCTCGAACTTGCCCGTCTCGCGCTCGAACTGCTCGCGATCGGCCGGCGGCGTGCCCTTGACCGTGATGTTGGGCCAGACCCGTGCATATTGGGCGTTGATCTGCAGCCACTTGCCGTCCGGCTCGTCCTCGGTGTCCGGCTTGATGGCATCGACCGGGCATTCGGGTTCGCAGACGCCGCAGTCGATGCATTCGTCGGGCGCGATGGCCAGAAAATTCTCGCCTTCATAGAAGCAGTCGACGGGACAGACCTCGACGCAGTCCATGAACTTACATTTCACGCAGGCGTCGGTGACGATGTAGGTCATGGGCGAAAATCGGTGTTCTGGAAGGTTGGGCGAAACACCCTCTCGGGCGTTCCGGACATGCAGGCGCGCCTCGCCCCTGTCAACACGCCCGGCGGGCCCGGATGGACGCATAAACCTTGCCCTTCCGGTCAGCCCGCCTATTTGCAGCAGTGCTGATTGCAGTTAGCGCTGTTTCCCATCCAGGAGTTTGCTCCATGCTGAACCGTCGCCTGCTCGTTCGATCCACCGTCGCCGGGGCTCTCGCCCTCGGACTGCTCGGGGGCGGGGCCGTTGTCGCCCAGTCCGCCCTGACCCAGAACCCCGCCGAAGTCCGCGCCGGGGCCTATGCGCTCGATTCCGGCCACGGCAAGATCACCTGGTCGGTCAACCACCTCGGCTTCTCGACCTACTACGGTCAGTTCGTGAACGTGAAGGCGGACCTGACCATCGATCCGGCCAATCCGTCGGCCAGCACCCTGACCGCCACCATCCCCCTGACCGACGTCGCGCCGAACGACGACCGGCTGAAGGCTCACCTGCAGACCGCCGACTTCTTCGACGCCGCCAACCACCCGACCGCCACCTTCGTGTCGCGTTCGGTGACGGTGGACGCGGATGACGCCAATGAGGCCACGGTGGTCGGCGACCTGACCATGCGCGGTGTCACCCGGCCGGTGACCATTGAGGTTCAGTTCAATCAGGCCGGCACCGCCATGGGTGCCTACAAGGCCGGCTTCGACGGCGAGGCCACGATCAAGCGTTCGGAGTTCGGCATCAACTACGCCCTGCCGGCCGTGTCCGACGAGGTAAAGCTGCACATCGAAGGCGAGTTCAACATCGTCGAATAGGCCTATTCGGGGTCATCCCCGATCGGGACATAGAGGGCGCGGGCCTCCGCCGGAGGGCCGCGCCGCTCGCCCAAGGCCTCGACCCGCACGACCGTGATCCGGCCCTCGCGGGCGAAGACGATCTCGTCGCCCGGGTGGACGACGCGGCTGGGCTTGTCCAGCCGCGTCTGCCGCCCCTGATGCGTCAGACGCACCGCGCCGCGCTCGACCAGGGCGGCGGCCAGCGACCGCGTTTTCGCGAACCGCGCCCGCCACAGCCAGACATCGATGCGGACGGACTCGACCGGGGTCATGCGGGGGTGCCCGTCTCCGGTGCCGGCGTCGCATAGGCGGCCGACAGTCGGCGATAGAACCGCGAGTTGAAGGCCACGATCGTGGCGATCAGCCCCAGCACCCCTGCCACCGTAAAGACCAGGGCCATGCCCCGGGCCGGGCCGCGCCCGAACCAGTCCCCGATCGCCTCCGCTCCCGCGCCGTCGGTCATAAAGGGGATGACCAGGAACTGGGTCAGGGGGCCGATCAGGAAGGCGGTCAGGGGGGAGGCGGCCTGTTCCACCGACTGGGCGAAGCCGAACACCCGGCCCTGACGCTCGAACGGCACGACCTTCTGCAGGGTCGTTTGTTCCGCCGCCTCCGCATAGGGGCCGAGGAACATCCAGATGAAACACCCCGTCGCCAGCAGCGGAATGGAGGGCTGGATCGTGAAGATCGCCGCCGTCGCCCAGGCCACCAGATTGACGATCATCAGGGTTCGCAGCGGACGGCTTCCCAGACCCACGCGCGAGATCAGGATCCCCGACAGAATGAAGGCGATCGAGACGCCGCCCCACAAAAGGCCCCACTGCCGGACCGGCATCATCGACAGGCCGTAGGCGTCCATCAGCGCCATGAAGACCCCACCCAGGAAGTTGTTGAAAGTGGCGAACAGGATCAGGGCGAACAGGCCCGGCACCGCTCCCACGATCCGGATCGTCCCCCTCAGATCGACGCGGCGCGGCGCGGTCCTCTCACCGGCTTCGGACGACGGGGCTGGCTCCGGCACAGGCACCAGGACCAGATGCAGGAAGATCAGCGCGGTCAGGACCAGGGCGATTGCCAGGGTCGCGACCATGCCGCCCCACGCCACCAGAAACCCCGAGATCACCGAGGTCGTCAGGAACCCGATCCCCGTGACCATACCGACCAGCCCGTTGGCCCGGTCGCGCCGATCCTCGTCCACCAGCACGGTCACCAGCGTCGGCAGGGCGATGGTGCGGATATTGCCGGCGATGACGCCCAGCATGATCAGGCCGATGAAGACCCACAGGAACAGCCCCGACACCGACCGAAGCGCGGCATCCGGTGTCAGGGCCAGCAGAGTCAGGGCCGCGGCATAGAACCCGGCCGAAGCGACGCTGGACCCCAGCATGACCCGCTTCTTGCGATGGTGATCGACCAGGCTGCCGAGCCAGAAGGCCAGCCCCGCCGTCAGCGCCAGATACAGTCCCGCGATCATGCCCGTGGCGAACACCGACCGGGTCTCCAGATAGACCCAGAAGGTCAGGGCAAACCAGACGGTGAAATTGGTGACGTTGGCCACCAGATTGTTGACCAGCAAATGATGAAACGGGCGCATTCCGGCGGCGGACTCCATCAGGCAGATGTCGCCACAGCCTTGCGCGGTCGCTTGCGCGCGCGTCGCGCCGGGGCCGGGGCTGGGGCCTGGGACAGTTCGGCCAGTCTGGCGAAGGGTGAATCCTTCACGACCGCCGGTACCTTGCCGTCCCGATCCGGCATCTGGGCCCGCACGACCTTCAGCGCGGCCCAGATCGCCCTGGCCGCCTCGCTGCTCCAGCCCAGCGTCGTCAGCGCCTCATCCGACAGCCGGCCCTTGCCTTCGCGCCTCAGATCGGCAGCCCGCTCAAGGTCCTCGACCGGTACGGCCCAGCGCCCGGCGGCGCGCACGCCGAAGGCCGCCAGCGCACGGGCGGACGGGGCGGGGCTCGGTAACAGGATCAGGCCTTCCGGCTTGGCCCGGAACGGCTCGGCGGCGGCGAACGCCTGGGCCAGGGTGCGGGCGCGGGGCTTCAGCACCCCGGGCAACCATACCGAATGCGTCCCGACCCGAATGGCGAAGGTCCTGATTGTGCGCCGCTCGACCTGGCTGAGCGCTGCCAGATCGCGTTCGACCTCGCGCCGGTCAATGACGCCGCCAGCCTCCAGCAGGCGGAAGGCGATGCCGCGCGGCAGCCCTTTCAGCGCTCCGCTCTCGATCGCGATCTTCAGCCGGCGCAGGTCACGCAGCGCACGCCCGGCCTCGGACGCCAGCCAGGCCTCGATGCGTCGCTGGGCCCGGTCCCGGGCGGCCTGGGGTCCGAGGTCGCCGATCAGGCGGACGCGCGGGCTGAACGGTTCGGTATTGACGATCTTCGCCGCCAGGGCGCTCGCCCACAGGACGTCGCCCTCTGGCGTAACGGCAAAGGCGTCGTCGCCGTCGCCCGCCAGCTTGCCGAGGCGGCGCGCGATCTCCGGGCCCACGGCGCGCAGGGCGGCGGTCCTGAGCGTCCGGTCGGCAAGGGCCGAGCCTCCGGCCGCCACCGCGAACCGGACGCCCTCCAGATGCCCGACCGCCTCGCCGTCGACGGTGACGATGCCGTCGTCGGCCACCTCGGCCATCGTGTCCTGCCGGTCGTGCAGGGACCGCATCAGGGCGGTGGTCTTGCGATCCACAAACCGGGCCGTGAGTCGTTCGTGCAGCACGTCCGACAGCCGGTCCTCCAGAGCCCGCGTCCGCTCGCGCCAGCCCTTCATGCCGTCCAGCCAGTCCGGCCGGTTGGCGATGTAGCTCAGCGTCCGCACCCCTGCGAGCCGCGCCGACAGCTGGTCGATCTGCCCGTCGTCCCGATCGACCTCGGCGAAGCGCGGTGCGAACCAGTCCTCGCTCAGCCGGCCGCGCTTGCCGGTCAGGGCGTGGAAGACGTCGCGTGACAGGCGGGCATGTTCCTCGATCGTCGTCTTCTGGAAGTCCGGCAGCTGGCACGCTTCCCAAAGACGCATGATGGTCCCGCGCGAGCGTCCGATGCGCTTGACCGCGTCGTCCTGCATGGCGCGCCGCAGCAGGGTTTCGTCCAGCGCCTGTCCGGTCAGCTTCAGCCCGGGGACGCCCGGCGTCTGGACCAGAGATCGCAGCAGGTCGGGCAGGGTGTCGAAATCCAGCCGGGCGTTCCGCCACTCGATGGCCTGGACGGGGTCGAAGCGGTGTTCGACGACCTGCTCGACCAGGTCCTCGTCCAACTCCTCGGCCTCGCCGGTGACGCCGAATGTCCCGTCGCGGATATGGCGCCCGGCGCGGCCGGCGATCTGGGCGATTTCGTGGGCGTGCAGCCAGCGGGTCCGCCGTCCGTCGAACTTTCGCATTCCGGCGAAGGCGACATGATCCACGTCCATGTTCAGCCCCATGCCGATGGCATCGGTGGCGACCAGGAAATCAACCTCGCCGGACTGGAACAGGGACACCTGGGCGTTGCGGGTACGGGGGCTCAAGCTGCCCATGACCACGGCCGCGCCTCCGCGCTGGCGCCGGATCAGTTCGGCGATGGCATAGACCTGCTCGGTCGAGAAGGCGACGATGGCGCTGCGGCGGGGCAGGCGGGTCAATTTTTTCGATCCGGCCCAGGTCAGGTTGGACAGCCGCTCGCGGGTGACAATCTCCAGATCGGGGATCAGCCGCCGCATCAGGGGGGCCATGGTCGCGGCCCCCAGGAACATGGTCTCGAACCGGCCGCGGGCATGCAGAAGACGCGAGGTGAAGACGTGGCCGCGCTCCGGATCGGCGGCCAGCTGGATCTCGTCGATGGCCAGGAACTCGACCTCGCGCTCCAGCGGCATGGCCTCGACCGTGCAGACCCAATAGTGGGGCCGGGGCGGGATGATCTTTTCCTCGCCGGTGATCAGGGCGACGGCATTGGCACCGCGCTGCCTGACGATCCGCTCGTAGATCTCGCGCGCCAGCAGCCGCAGCGGCAGGCCGATCATGCCCGAGGCATGACCCAGCATCCGCTCGACCGCCAGATGGGTCTTCCCGGTATTGGTGGGGCCCAGAACCGCGACGACGCGGGAGGGCGGCAGGCCTGTCGAGCGATCGCTCATGATTTCAACAAGGTGGCGATTCGCTTCGGGTTCCTCAAGCGAAACGGCGTCTCGTCGTCACACTTGCGTCAGCAACTCCTCCACCTGCCCCAGCCGTTCCTTGCCGAAGAACATCTCGTCGCCGACGAAGAAGGTGGGAACGCCGAAGGCTCCGCGTTCGACAGCGGCGGCGGTGTTGTCCGCCAGCCTCGCCTTGACCGCATCGGTCTGTGCTGCCGTCAGGATCGCCTCGGCATCAAGGCCTGCCCCGGTCAGGACGGTGGCCAGGATGGCCGGGTCGCCCATCGCCAGGCGTTGCTCCCAGAAGCCAGCCGAGACCGCCTCGACGTAGGGTTCGAAATCCGGGCTGCCTTCGAGCGCGCACAGGCCGCGCATGGCCAGCAGGCTGTTGATCGGAAAGTGCGGGTTCATGCGGAACGCAGTCAGCGCGTGCCGGGCGATGAAACGGCGGATCTCCAGCATCTCATAGTCCATCTTGCCCTTGATGCCGCCGAACGCGACCATCGGTGCCTGGTTGCCGGTGGCCTTGAACAATCCACCCAGCAGGCACGGGATCAGATTGATCCGGGCTCCCGTCCGTTCCGTGACACCCCTCAGGGCCTTGAGCGCGAAATAGCCGTTGGGGCTGGCGAAATCGAAGATGAAGTCGACGGTTTTGGTCACCAGGTTTCCTTCCAGGGGCGCAGGTCCAGCTCGAACGTCCAGGCGCTGCGTTGCTGATTGTGCAGCCAGACGTAATTCCTTGCGATCTCGTCGGGTTTCAGGATCGCGTCCTCGTCCAGCAGGGTCTGGATGTCCGGCGCGATGGAGCGGGCGAAGACGCCATCGATCATCCCATCGACCACGACATGGGCCACGTGGATGCCTTGCGGTCCCATCTCGCGCGCCAGGCTCTGGGCCAGCTGGCGCAGCGCCGCCTTGGCCCCGGCAAAGGCCGAGAATCCCGCACCGCCGCGCGTCGAGGCGGTCGCCCCGGTGAACAGGATCGTCCCCTTGCCGCGCGGGGCCATGACGCGCGCTGCCTCCCGTCCTGTGAAAAAGCCGGACAGGGCCGCCATCTCCCACACCTTGGAATAGACCTGGGCCGTCGTGTCGATCACGGGAAAGCGCACGTTCGCGCCGATGTTGAACACCACGACCTGCAGCGGGCCGATCTCGGCCTCGATCCTGTCGATCAGGGCGATCATTTCGGCTTCGACGCGAGCATCGACGCCGAAGGCATGGGCCTCGCCGCCCCCGGCGCGGATGGAGGCGGCGACGGCTTCCAGCTGAGCCAGGTTGCGCGGCCGCCGGGTGATGCACACGGCCAGACCCTCGCGGGCAAAGGCGCGGGCGATGGCGGAGCCTACGCCGTCTCCGGCACCGACGATCAGACAGGATGGCTTCAGGGGCATGGCAGTCTCTCGTGGACGAGAGACCGTTTCATATCAAAACTAAGTCGTCAACGCGGGCGGCTGTTGACGTCCAGGACGAGCGCGGACGACCAGATAGGTCAGCAGGCCGATCGGCCCCGCCATCAGCGTCAGGAACAGGACCGGCAGCATGGCCCAGTGCGGCACGCCCCGCTTGCCCGCGTCCTCGATCGCCCAGGATCCCACCCACAGATCGAAGGCCAGATAGTGGACCCAGCCGACCAGCACGGCGCGCGGCTGGCTGAACCCTTCGGTCAGGCCCGACAGGGTGGTCAGATCGCCACCCAGCCCGCCGCCCGCGACCGCCTGGACCAGAAGAATGGTGTAGGCGACGGCCAGGGCGACCACGATGCAGCGTGCCGCCGCGACGATCGCACCTCGTCGCAACGGAGCGAACGCGAGGATGATCCATCCGGCCAGGGCAACCAGATTTGCGATGTTGAACAGGGCGTCGAGGGTCATTGGATGCTCTTTCAACAGCCGTAGTGAGCGTCAATTCGAAGATTCTGCTCGGCCATGCAGCGGGAGCTCCAACCGGGTCCCGGGCGGCATACTTTTGCGGCGGCCCCGGGCATGATTGACAGGGCGAACAGGCCCCACACTATCCTGCCGCTTTGACACATGGAGATTGTTCATGATGCGACCCCTGAAAGCCTGGGCCCTGGCCATCTCAATATCTGTGATGACGGCCTTCGTGTCCCCTGCATTCGCCATGGAGGTGTTTCTGAGGATGCCTGATCGCAGCGTCATTGTTCTGCAGGTCGAACCCAGTGACACTATCGAGAACGTCAAGACCAAGGTCCAGGATCAGAAAGGCGTGCCCGGCGACCGGCAGAGAATCATTTTCGCCGGTCGGGAGTTGGAGGATAATCGCACCCTTGCCGACTACAACGTTCAGGCGAACAGCACTCTCATTCTCATCCTCCGACGTTGAGCTTAACGCCCAGCAAGGCGAGTGCGGAACAGGGCGGAAACGAATCAGGACCGAATCGGCGACCACGTTCGATTCGGGGTTTGTTCACCCCAAGATATTGTATCTTAATGCCTATTAACCACAAAAAAGATTCGGTCAACAGGGGCAAACGGCCGTCCGCTGGCGTCGAAATCCCGGGCCCATCTTTCCCCTTGCGGCGCGACCCGCTAGGACGCGGCCAACGGCTCCGTAGCTCAGCTGCATAGAGCAAGGCTTTCCTAAAGCCGAGGTCGGGGGTTGGAGTCCCTCCGGGGCCGCCACACCTTCATTTCCACTTCGACCCCTCGCCGTGGCCACCGATGCTTTCCCACTCGGGCGGCGCGGCCTTGTGGACGTACTGCTCTGACACCAGCCAGCCCTTGAAAGGCCGCAGCACCAGCAGGCAGGCCGCGGCAATCAGGGGAAAGGTAAAGGCGAAATGCACCCAGATCGGCGGGTGGACGGTGAACTCGAACGCCATGAATGCCACCATGCCGATGACGCCGATCGCGGACATGGCAAAGAAGGCCGGGCCGTCGGCGGGCTCGGCAAAGCTATAGTCCAGACCACAGGCCGGACAGGCGGGTCGGATGGTCAGGTATCCCTGCAGCAGCGGCCCCTTGCCACAGCGCGGACAGCGACAGCGCAGGCCCGTGGAGAGCGTGGACAGGGTTGGATATTCGGGGGCGGTTAAGGGGGACATTCTGGACTCCTGACCCACATCAGGTCGGCCATATGTCGCAACGCATCAACACGCGATCAGTCACACCCCGTTAACCGCGTCGAAAGGGCGCTCGCGCGAGTGTGCGCGCGTATGGCCGGAGCCCGCAGCAGGACCGCAATCGGACGAACCACGGTAGCGCTCGGCGCGGCCGGGACGATTGCGTTCGCCCCGATCGCAGGTGCGCTGCCCGCGATCGCCCAGGAGGCCAGCGCGGCGCTGGACCCTGTCACGATCCGCATCGGAGCCAATCAGGGTTTCACCCGGGTGGAGTTCGCCGGGATCGTCGGTTCGCGCGCGCGGGTGCGCCGCGAGGGACAGAGCGTCATCGTCCGCATCGGCTCCACTGCCGCCCCGGACGTCAGCCGTCTGAAGGTCGACCCCCCACCCGGGGTCGAGAAGGTCGAGACCCGCTCTGCCCTCGACGCCACCGAGCTCGTCGTCACCCTGGCCGAGGGGGCGGACGCACGGTCCGGCTCGGCCGACGGGGCGGTCTGGCTGAATCTGTATCCGGCCGGTTCGACAGCCGCCGTCGCGACCGAGGTCAGTCCTGTTCCCGCCGGTGGCGCGGTCCCCGTGACGGCGACCAAAACCGACCAGCAGGTCACACTGAAGTTCGACTGGGCTGCCCCCGTTGGCGCTGCGGTCTTCCGGAGGGGTGCGGCGGTCTGGATCGTGTTCGACACAGCCGCGCGCATGGATCTGCGCCAGGCCACCGATCTGGGCACCGGCCGCGAGGCGCGCTGGGCGGTCGGGCCGGACTATACCGCCATGCGGATCTCGGTCCCCGAGGACCAGGCCGTCACGGCGGTCGGCGCGGGAACCGGCTGGAGCGTCACCATCGGCGGCGCGCCGGGTGCAGCGACCGGCGTGGACGTGACCCGCGACGACACGACCGATGCCTCGATCGTCGCCCGCATGGCCGGGACGACCAAGGCCATCTGGCTGACCGATCCGATGGTCGGCGACCGGTTCGCGGCCGTTACGGCCCTGGCCCCGGGCAAGGGCTTCGGCGACCGCCGATCCAGCGTCGACGCCACCCTGTTGCCCACCGCCCAAGGGCTCGCGATCGAGACACCCACCGACGACCTGTCGATCCGGGCGGAGGGCGATCTGGTCACCCTGACCCGACCCGGCGGCCTGTTGCTGTCGCCGCCCTCCAACGTGCTGGACCCCGCAGCGCCCGCCGAGGAACCCGGACCCGCCAAGGCCCCGTTCCCGTCCCTGATTCTGGCCGACTGGGGCGATGCAGGTCCAGAAGGCTTCGCTATCCGTTATCGCAAGCTGCAGGATGCGGCAGCTCAGGAAACCATCGCCTCCGCCGATAATCCGCGCGCCCCGATCGAGGCGCGGATGGCCCTGACGCGGTTCCTGGTCGGGAACGGCCTGGGTTTTGAGGCCATCGGCGTGGTCAATGCCCTGATCGCCCGGACTCCGGCCATGCAGGGCGAGCCGGAGGTGCGCGGCCTGCGCGGCGCGGCCCGCGCGTCCATCGGTCGGGTGGAAGAGGCGATCATCGATTTTTCCTCCGGGTCCCTGGCCGGTGATCCCGCGACCCGGGTCTGGCAGGGGTATCTGGCCTCCGAACAGGGCGACTGGGCCGCCGCGCGCACGGCCTTCGCCGCCGGGGCCGCGGTGATCGACCAGTTCCCGGCCGTGTGGCGTGCCCGGTTCGGAGCCGCCCATGCGATGGCGGCGCTCGAGACCGGCGATCTTGCCGCCGCACGCGCGCTTCTGGATTACAGTTTCTCCCAGAACGCCCCCGCCGCCGACCAGCTGACAGCCAGGCTGGTCCAGGCGCGGCTGTTCGAACTGGACGGTCAGACCGATCGTGCGCTGGCCGTCTATCGCGCCATCGGCCGCGCGCCGCTGGACGGGATCGCGACCCCGGCCAAGCTGGGTGTCATCAAGATCGAACTGGCCAAGGGCACGATGACGCCGGTCGATGCGGCAGCCCAGCTGGAACAGCTGAAGTGGCGTTGGCGGGGCGACGCAACCGAACTGGCGGTCATCCGTACCCTGGGTAGCCTCTACCTGTCCCAGGGACGTTACCGCGAGGCGCTGGACACACTGCGCGGCGCAGGCAGGCGGCTGGGCAACCTGCCGGGTGCGGTTGAGCTGCAGTCCGACTTGCAGAATGCCTTCCGGGCCATGTTCCTCGACGGGGCGGCCGATGGCCTGCAACCGGTTCAGGCCCTGGCGCTGTTCTATGACTTCCGCGACCTGACGCCGGTTGGAGCCGACGGCGACGAGATGGTGCGACGTCTGGCGAGACGCCTGATCGATGTTGACCTTCTGGACCAGGCGGCAGAGCTTCTGAAGCATCAGGTCGATGAGCGGCTGGAGGGCGTGGCCAAGGCCCAGGTCGCCACCAACCTGGCCACCGTCTATCTGATGGACCGTCAGCCCGAGAAGGCGTTGCAGGCCATCTGGGGCTCGCGCACGACGCTTTTGCCGACCGCACTCAATGCCGAGCGGCGGGCGCTGGAGGCGCGCGCCCTGATGGATCTGGGACGCTACGACCACGCGATTGAGACCCTGGGCGACGACCAGAGCCCGGCGGCCATGGACGTGCGGGCCGATATCTTCTGGAAGCAGGAAAACTGGGCGGGGGCCGCCGCTCTTTACGAAGCCCGCCTCGGTGAACGGTTCAAGGACACGGCCACGGCCCTGACCCCGGACGAGGAGAGCCGCGTGATCCGGGCAGGCGTGGGCTATTCCCTGACGCGTGACGAGGCCTCTCTGGCCCGCCTGTCGCGCAACTATGGGCCGTTCGAGGCCAAGGCCCGATCGGGCGCGGCGCTGCGGATCGCGCTGGACGGTCTGAATGGAATGGAAGGTGCCGCGAGCGCCCAGGACTTCGCGGGGCTGACGGCTTCGGCCGACACCTTTACCGGCTGGGTCACCCAGATGAAGGCACAGCTCAAAGAAAGAACGGGCGGGAAAAATCCTCCCCCGTAGGGGGAGGGGGGACCGCGAGGCGGTGAAGGGGATTTGCCCCGGACACCGGATTTGCGGTTGGCCCCCTCCGTCATGGCGCGAAGCCGCGCCATGCCACCTCCCCCAAATGGGGGAGGATCAAACCTTACTTGTTGACCGCATCCTTGAGCGGCTTCGACACGCGGAAACGCACGGCCTTGGAGGCGGCGATCTTGATGGTCGCGCCGGTGGCCGGGTTGCGGCCTTCGCGGGCGGCGCGGGCAGCGGTGTCGAACACACCCAGGTTGGAGATGCGAACGTCGCCGCCGCCGATCAGCGACGAATGGATGTTCTTGACGATGGCTTCCAGCACGCGGCCGGCGTCGGCCTGCGAGACACCTGCGTCCTTGGCGACGGCGGCGATGAGTTCAGCTTGGGTGGTCATAAGGGTCGTTTCCCGAAAAGCTCGCTCGATTCCCGAGCGATGACGGGGGGATCAACACGCCTTTTGGGCGACTTTGCAAGCGCCATCGGAGCGGAAAGCCTTTGAGGGTGGGGATTCACCCCGCCCCGGAGGCCTGTCTGAAGCTTTCCACAAGGCTTCCGGCGACGAGTCTCCACCCGTCCACAAGCACGAAGAAGATCAGCTTGAACGGCAGGGAGATCACCACCGGCGGCAGCATCATCATGCCCATGGACATCAGCACGCTGGCGACCACCAGATCGATCACAAGGAACGGAACAAAAAGGAGAAATCCGATCTCGAAGGCCTTCTTCAGCTCCGAGATCATGAAGGCGGGGGTGACCACCCGCAGGGGCAGGTCGGCGGCCTGGGTCGGGACCTCGATCCGGCTCAATCGGGTGAACAGCGCCAGGTCTCCCTGGTCCACCTGGGCCAGCATGAAAGTCTTCACAGGTTCCGATGCCAGATCGAACGCCTGGGGCAGTTCCATCTGCTGATCCATCAGCGGCCGGATGCCCGAATCATAGGCGTCCTGCCAGGTCGGGGCCATGACGATGGCGCTCAGGAAAAGGGCCAGCGACACCAGAACCGCGTTCGGCGGCGACTGCTGCATGCCCAGCGCGGTCCGCAGCAACGACAGGACGACGATGATTCGCACGAAGCTGGTGGTCATGATGACGATCGACGGGGCCAGCGACAGGACGGTCATCAGGCCGACCAGCTGCACGACCCGTTCGGTCAGCCCGGCACCGGTGCCGAGGTCCAGGTTGATCGCCGCGCCGGACTGTGCGGCCGCTGCGGCATCCTGTGCGAAGGCGGCGATGGGCCAGGCCAGGCAGATCAGGGTCGTCAGCAGGGAAAGCTTGAGCGCGTTTTTCAGCTCTGCCCGAGTAGGAACCGTGAAGATGTCCTTGAGTTTCATGATGCGACTCCGGGACCCCGCGGCTCGATCAACTCGCGGCCTTCGCCCAGCAGGATCAGCCGTTCCTCATCGTCGACCTTGACCAGAACCAGCCGCCGCGCCGGATCCAGAACCAGGGTCTCGACCACGGTCATCCGTCGCTCGCCCCGCTCGGCGCTCAGCCTGGCCATGATCTGGGGCGCATAGCGACGGGCCGCCCAGGCGGCCAGGCCGATCAGGCCGAGAGTGAAGGCGAGGCCAAAGATGGCGCGCGCGAGATCGAGGAAGTTCATGCTGTGCGGCCCCGGAAACCTCTCCGAGACTTAACGATCAGGGTTAACGCCGCGTTTAGATAACCCCCCGTTAACCACACAGACGGCATTTATTGCCTATCGACCACGAGGACGATCCCGATGGGCGTCGCCGACATACCTCTGCTGGGCCAGATCAAGGGCCGTCTGTCCTGGCTGGACGAGCGCCAGCGGGTCGTGGCCCAGAACGTCGCCAACGCCGACACCCCCGGCTATGTGGCCAAGGACCTGAAGACCCCGACCGATTTCGCGGCGGCGCTGCGGAACGGGGGTGGTCTGACCATGTCGCGGACCAATGCCGCCCACCTGACGAGCGGAACCCCGGTCGCCCGGTTCACCTCTTCGGCGTCTCCTGATTCGGAAACGACGCTGGATGGCAACTCGGTCGTGGTCGAGGAGCAGATGCTCAAGATGGCCGAGAGCCGGATGGCCTATGACGCCGCCATCGGCCTGTACCAGAAGTCGATGTCGATGCTGCGCCTCGCCGCCAAGGTGCCCGGTAGATGAGCGATCCCGTCAATGGCCGAAACGGCGCGCCCCGCAACAGCGCCATGGCCGTCGCGGCCTCCGCCCTCACGGCGCAGCAGTCGCGCATGCGGATCATCGCCGAGAATATCGCCAACGCCGAATCGACCGCTCGCACGGCAGGCGGCCAGCCCTATCGCCGCCAGATCCCCGTATTCGAGGCGCGCCAGATCGACGGCGCGACCGGAGTCTCCCTGGCCGAGGTCCGCCCGGACCAAAGCGACTTCCGCCGCGAATACGATCCGTCGCATCCCGCCGCCGATGCCGACGGCTATGTGCTGCGTCCCAATGTCGACACCCTGATCGAGGGCATGGACATGCGCGAGGCCCAGCGGGCCTACGAAGCCAATCTGAACGTGATCGAGACCGCGCGGACGATGGCAAGCCGCACCCTCGATATCCTGAAACGCTAGGCGAGGCTGAACGATGAACCCCTTGATGGCGGCACGGGCCTATGCGGCCACCCAGGGTGCCGGTGAAACCGGTGCCGGGGCTACCGTCACGGGCGGCCCCGACTTCTCGCAGATGCTGCAGGGGGTCATGGGCGACATGACCAACCAGACCCGGGCCGCCGAGACGCAGATGACCCAGGCGGTTCAGGGTCAGGGATCGATGATCGACATGGTTACGGCCGTCTCGAGCGCCGAGGCCTCTCTGGAAACCGTCATCGCCGTCCGCGACCAGGTGATCCAGGCCTATCAGGAAATCATGCGGATGCCGATCTAGGGCCGATCGTGGCTAGATCGAGAAGCTGACCCCGCAGCCGCAGCTGGTGGCCGCGTTCGGATTGCGGATCACGAACTGGGCACCGGCCAGCTCGTCGACCCAGGCGATCTCCGAACCCTTGAGAAACGGCACCGAGACCGGATCGATCAGGGCCGCCTGACCCGCCGTCTCGATGCGGATGTCGTCGGCCTCGGCCGTTTCCACCAGATCGAGCCGGTACTGGAAGCCCGAACAGCCGCCGCCCTCGACCGCGACACGGAGCAGGACGGGGTGGCCCTCGACCTCGGCCAGTCTGGCCAGACGTCTGGCCGCGCTATCGGCCAGCACGATGCCCTCGGGCGCACGCGTCGACAGGGTGAAGGTTGGTGCCTCGGATTGGACGCTGGTCATGGTGCCCTATATGAGACCGCAAAGGCCGGTTCGCAAAGGCCGGACGGATGAAGCCTGACACCGTGAGCCATAATCGCCTGCGAAGCCCCTATGCCGAGACGCCCGAGACTTCGCGCGGGCGGCTGATCCCCGAGACCCCCAGCCGGACGCGTAGTGCCTTCGCCCGCGACCGCGACCGGATCATCCACTGCACCGCTTTCCGTCGGCTGAAGGAAAAAACCCAGGTCTTCGTGGCGCACGAGGGCGACCATTACCGGACCCGCCTGACCCACAGCCTGGAGGTCAGCCAGATCGCCCGGTCCCTGGCCCATGCGCTCGGGCTGGATCAGGACCTGGCCGAGACCATCGCCCTGGCCCATGATCTGGGGCATCCACCGTTCGGCCATGCGGGCGAGGACGAGCTGCAGGCCCGGATGGTGGCCTGGGGCGGGTTCGATCATAACGTCCAGACCTTCCGCGTCGTCACCGACCTGGAGGTCCGCTATCCGGCCTGGCGCGGGCTGAACCTGACTTGGGAGACGCTGGAAGGCGTCATCAAGCACAACGGCCCCGTCTCGCACCGGCTGGACGATCCGGCGTGGAAGGCGATCGCCGACTATGGCCGGGGCTGGGACCTGTCGCTGGACGGCTTTGCCTCGCTGGAGGCCCAGTGCGCTGCCATCGCCGATGACATCGCCTACAACAACCACGATGTGGACGACGGGGTTCAGGCCGGCCTGTTCACGCTGGCCGATCTGGCCGACGTGCCGCTGATCGGGCCGGTGCTGCACGATACCCGCCGCGACTGGCCCGATGTCGATGAGCGCATGATCCGGCTGGAGGCCGTGCGGCGCATGATTGGCGTGATGGTCGATGACGTGCTGGCCGAGACCACCCGCCTGCTGGCCGAACACCGCATCGGCTCGGTTCAGGATGTTCGGACCGCACCGCGTGCCCTGGTGCAGTTCTCGCCCGGCATGCTGGCCGACCTGGGGGTGCTCCGCCGGTTCCTGTATGAGCGGATGTATCGCCACTATCGCGTCAACCGGACCCGCAGCCAGGCCCGGCGCATCCTGGCGGAGATGTTCACCCTGTTCATGGCCGAGCCGGAGGTTCTGCCGACCGAATGGGCCTTCTCTGCCGAAGGCACGGAGGCTCGCCGCGCCCGCGCTGTTTGCGACTATATTGCGGGCATGACGGACCGCTATGCGATCGAGGAACATTCCAGGCTGTTCAACCTCGACATTGGCCTCGATCTCTGATTCTACGACGGGGTCGGGACGGGCTAGACTGGGCAGCCGCCGCAACGATTCGCGCCCGGTCCGATGGAGACGGAACCCCATGTCCCACGACGACGATTACCGCCCCCGGGAACGCGGTGCCTATACGCCTCCCACCGACGACGACCTGCCGTTCAACCGGGGTGGCTTCGATGCGCGCCGCGGCCCGCCGGCCAAGGCTCCTCCCGTCACCCTGATCGTCAGTGCCGGGGTTCTGCTGGTCCTGATCATCGCGGTCGTGCTGTTCTATCGCTCGGGCCTGCGGTCCTCGAACGATGCCCCGCCGGCGATCGGCACGCCGGTGGCCCAGATCCGCGTCGCCCCGACCGAGGACGCCCAGCCCATCGACCCGGAAGCGGGCGTCGGCCTGTACGACCAGGCCGAGGACGTGACCACCCCACCCGCCTTCACGCCTCCGCCCGAAACGCCCCGGCCCCGTCCTCTGCCGCGCCCGATCGAGGTGGCCGGGCCCGTGACCCCGCCTGTGACGCGCCCGGCCACCACCTCCGCTCCGACCCGCCCTGCCCCGGCGACCACGACGACCCCGCCCGCCGCCGCCAACGGCGCGGGCGGATCGGCCGCCGTGCAGATCGGTGCGTTTTCCTCGACTGTCATCGCCGACCGCGAATACGCCGCCATGGCCGCGCGCTTCCCGCAGTTTGCGCGGAACGCCACCAAGCGGGTGCAGGAGGTGACAGCGTCCAACGGCTCGACCGTCTATCGCACCACCTTCACTGGCCTGAGCGCCGAGGATGCCCGCAGCTTCTGCTCGGCGATCAAGGCCGGCGGCGGCGACTGCCTGGTGCGATAGGGCGGTGACCACCGCCGCCATCTATGGCTGTTCCGGGCTGGTGCTGACCGGGGAAGAACGCGCCTTCTTCGCCGACGCCCGGCCGTGGGGCTTCATCCTGTTCCGGCGCAATGTGGACAGCCCCGAACAGGTGTTGCGACTGACAGAGGCCCTGCGCCACAGCGTCGGCTGGGACGCGCCGGTTCTGGTCGATCAGGAGGGCGGGCGTGTCCAGCGGCTGGGTCCACCCCACTGGCCGAAATATCCGCCGGGTGACGCCTATCTGAAGGCCACCAACGATCCCCTGACGGCCCGCGAACTGGCCCGGCTGGGCGGGCGGCTTATGGCCCATGACCTGAAGGCGGTCGGTATCAACATCAATTGCGCGCCTGTTCTGGACGTGCCGACGGCGGGGGCTCACGACATCATCGGCGACCGCGCCTATGCGCAGGATCCGGCCACGGTGACCCAGCTGGGCCGCGCTGTGGCCGAAGGGCTTCTGGCGGGCGGCGTCTTGCCCGTCATCAAGCATATGCCCGGCCACGGCCGCGCCTTCGCCGACAGCCACAAGGAGCTGCCCACGGTCAACGCCGGGCTGGAGGCGCTGGATGCCTGGGACTTCGCCCCGTTCAAGGCCATGTCCGACATGCCGATCGGCATGACCGCCCACATCGTCTTCACCGCCATCGACCGGAAGCGTCCGGCGACCCAGTCGAGGAAAGCCATCCGGATGATCCGCGATCGTCTGGGCTTCGGTGGCCTGCTGCTATCCGACGATCTGGTGATGAATGCCCTGTCCGGCACCCTGACGGAGCGGGCGGAAAAGTCCCTGAAGGCCGGGTGCGATCTGGTCATCCACTGGAACGGGGACTTGGCCCAGATGCGTGAGGTGGCCGAGGGGGTCGGTCGTCTGAAGGGCGGGGCGGCCCGGCGCGCGGCGGCGGCCCTGGCCCGGATCGTCCATACGCCCGAGCCGCTGGACGTGTCCGAGGCGCGCGGCCGGTTCGATGCCATGCTGGCCGGGCGGTTGACCGCGGCGAAGGGTCCGGACGTCGGCGAGGCCCAGGCATGAATCCGCATCAAGCAACACGACTGCGCGTCAGGCTCCACCGGGATGTCTGAGACCTTCCAGCCCAATCTGGATTTCACGGCGGTGGCCGAGGTCGATGACCGTGACGCCTTCGTGGTCGATCTGGACGGCTATGAAGGGCCGCTGCACGTCCTGCTGGCCCTTGCGCGGAACCAGAAGGTCGACCTGCTGAAGCTGTCGATCACCCGGCTGGCCGAACAGTATCTGGCCTTCGTCCACGAGGCGCGGCGGCGGAATTTCTCGCTGGCGGCGGACTATCTGGTGATGGCGTCCTGGCTGGCCTATCTGAAATCCCGTCTGCTGCTGCCCCGCACCGACCAGGGCAAGGGCGACGAACCGCCCGCCGAGGAGATGGCGGCCGCCCTGGCCTTCCGGCTGCAGAAGCTGGAGGCGATGCGCAAGGCATCGGAGGCCCTGCAGGCCCGGCCGCAGCTGAAGCGCGATTTCTTCATGCGGGGCGATCCCCAGGCGACGGTGATCGTGCCGTCCGACCGGATCGATGCCAGCCTGTATGAGCTGATGGCCGCCTATGTGGGGCAGCGCCGCCGGGAACAGGCCCGGCACTACAATCCCGGCCAGAGGGTCGAGGCCTATCCACTGGAGGAGGCGCGCGACTGGTTGCGTCACATCCTGCCGCAGCTGTCCGACTGGACCTCGCTGGAGTGGGTGGCCCCCGTCCGCGACGGAGTGGGTCCCTCCCAGGCTTCCCTGATGGCCTCCACCCTCTCCGCCGGCCTGGAGCTGGTCAAGGAAGGGGCCATGGAAGTCCGTCAGGAGAAGGCTTTCGACGAGGTGTGGCTGAAG